>CAYTWJ010000327.1:0-3805 GCA_964442055.1 uncultured Rhodospirillaceae bacterium
GCTCACCACGACGTCGAGATCGGCCAGCGCCGCGGCCAGGCCGTCGGCGTCGGCCAGGTCGGCGATGCGCCGCTCGGCCGCGCCGGCCACTTGGGCCAGGCGGCCGCCGTCGCGGCCCAGCGCCACCACCGTCGCGCCCCGCTCGGCGAGGCGCCGCACCACGCGGCGCCCGACCGGCCCCGCGGCGCCGATCACGCCGACTCTGGTCATCCGCGTTCTCCCGCTCCTCGCAGCGGGGGCCGAGCATAGGCAGGCGGGGCCGGCGGCGGAAGCGCGCTAACGTCGGTTGGAAAGCCGGCGCCACATCAGATGGTCGAGCGACAGCGCGCCGGGACCGAGCACCGCCACCGCGAACAGGATGGTGGCCCAGAACATGTGCGCATTGAGCCAGGCGTCGGGATAGACGAAGAGCTGGATCACCGCCGTCATCACCAGCATGCCGAGCGCACCAAGACGGGTGAACAGGCCGAGCACCAGCAGCACGGGCAGCACATGCTCGGCCAGCGCGGTGACGTGCGCGGTCAGCTCCGGGAAGGGCAGGCCGAACTCCTGCTCGAACAGATAGACCTGGCTGTCGGTCAGGTCGAAGACGTTCCAGCCTTCGACCCGGGTGCGCCCCGAGCGCCAGAACACAGCGGCGACCGGCAGCCGCAGGGCAAGCAGGGCGAGGGGCTTGAGCGGCTCGGCCAGCCGCGCCTGCAGATCGTCGAGGAAGGCGAGCCGGGCGAAGATGGTGGGCTGCGCGGCGGGGCGTAGCCGGGCGGCATCAGTCATTGGCATCTCCTGCTTCTGCCGCCGGCGGCCAGCGGATCGTTTCGGCAAAGGCGCCGGCCACCAGCAGCAAGCGGAAGGCGGCGGCGGGGTCGAAGCCGGCGTCGATGGCGCGGGCGCCGGTGTCGGCGGCGGCGAGATCGGCGCCCGCGGCCAGGGCGCCGGCGAAGGCGGCTTGCGCCGGAGTCAGCGCATGGACCTCGACCGCGAGATGCGGCCGCGTCACCAGCGCCATCTCAGCCAGGGCCTCGATGCGCCGCGGCGCGGGCGCGGCATCGCCCTGGTTGGCGCGCCACAGCGCGACGATGGGCTGGGGCGAGGCGACGAGGCGCAGCGCCGGGTGCGGCGCGAAGCGCGCGCCGGTGAGCTCCGCCTCGCGGCCGGCCAGCGCGGCCGGAGCGAGCGGCCCCGCATCGGCAGCGTGCATCGCTTCGAGCCAGGCCCGCTCGAGCCGGGCCACGTCGGCGAGATAGGGCAGCGACGCCGCCGGCGGGAAAGCGTCGAGAAAAGCCGGAAAGCCGGCGCCGAAGAGAGCCAGCGAGCGCTCGCGCGGCGGCTCGGCAACGACGAAGGCGCGTGCTGCGGCAAAGAAGAAGTCGTCGCCGACCAGGCGCCGCACGACGGGATAGGCCGCGGCCAGCGCCTGGGGGAGGCCGTGATAGACGTTGTTGCGATAGACGCGGAAGCGGCGCGCCGCCTCGCCCTTCAGGAAGGCGGGGCGGGCGTCGGACTCGTCCGCGCGCAGCGCCGCGGCGAAGGCGGCCTGCCAGGCGGCGAGCGTGGGCGCCGTCATGCGGCCCTGCCCTGGGGCGCGCGCAATCGCGCCAGCCGTGCCTCGGCCCTGCCGACTTCGGCCGCGAGCTCGTCCCAGGCCGGGATGTTGTTGTCCCATTCGATCAGCGTCGGCCGCGGCCCGATGCGGGCGATCAGGCGGTCGTACAGCGCCCAGACCGGGTCGACGACCGGCGAGCCGTGGTCGTCGATGCGCAGGGCCCGGCTGCCCTCGCCCTCGACCGCGTGGCCGGCGAGGTGGATTTCCTCGATCAGCGCCGCCGGCAGGGCGTCGAGATAGGCGGCGGCATCGAAGCCGATATTGCCGGCGCTCACATAGACGTTGTTGACGTCGACCAGCAGGCCGCAGCCGGTGCGGCGGGCGGCCTCGACCATGAATTCGTGCTCGGGAATTTCGGCCTGCGGCGGGCGGATGTAGCGCGCCGGGTTCTCGATCAGGAGCCGCCGGCCGAGCGCGGCCTGCGCCTCGTCGATGTTGTCGCAGAGCCGGGCCAGCGCCTCGGCGGTGAGCGGCGGCGCCAGCAGGTCGGCGAAATAGAGGCCCTCGTGGGCCGACCAGGCGATGTGCTCCGAGACCAGCCCCGGCTCGTAGCGCCCGATCAGCCGGCGCAACGCGGCAAGATGGCCGCGGTCCGGCCGCTCGGCGCCGCCCAGCGACAGCGCGACGCCGTGCAGCGACAGCGGATAGAGGGCGCGGACCGCCTCGAGGAAGGCGTGCCGCGGCCCGCCCGCCACCATGTAGTTCTCGGCATGCGCCTCGAACCAGCCGAGCGGCGGGCGCCGCCCGAGGATCTCGCGGGCGTGCTCGCCCTTCAGCCCGGCGCCGGCGCGCGGCGGGATGCCCGCGGCCACGCGCTCTTCGCGGTCGGTCATGGCGTCCTTCATCGCGGCTGCTGCTCAGGATCGGCGATCCGCCCCGGCGCGATGCGCCGGGGCGGAGGCGTCGGCTTCAGCTCTTCGGCAGGTCGCGGGTCAGCGCCATGAGGCTGCCCTTGACCTGGCGACCGTCGGCGGTGGTGACCGACATCGTCTCGCAGGTGCCCTTCGGCACCAGCTTGAAGGCGTTGCCCTGGTAGTTGACCTTGGAGGTGCCGGCGCAGGTCGTGCCTGGGCCGGCCGCGCAATCGTTCTTGCCGGCCAGCGCCACGCCGAAGCACTTCTCCATCTCCTTCTGCTGCGCCTGGGCCAGGTCGATCGCGGCGAACGACACCGCGGCGGCGAGCGCCGAAGCGAGCGTCAGGGTGGTGCTCTTCATCTTGGGTCTCCTCTGCTCAGTTTCTTGTCGAGTTCACGGGGGGGCGGCGTGTCTTCGCCCGCCGCCAGAATGTGCGATTGTTTGGAACACGGTCGACACACATGTGCGTGACGGCGCTGTGATCGGCGCGTGGCCGCCGTGGCTTAGCCTAAAGCAAGTCGCGCCGGCCCCGCCGCCCCTAGCGTAGCGCCATGACGCAGCAGCTGATCCTGGCCGCGGTCGCATTTGTGCTGGCGGCGGCGGCCCTGCCGGCCGCCGCCCAGCCGCCGGCCGAGCCCGATTTCGCCGCCTGGTGCAACGATGTCCGCCGCTACGGCGAGCGGCGTTGCGCCGAGCGGCGGGTCGAGGACGTGGCCGAATACGAGCAGGCGCGCGAGCGCGCAGCGGCCATCCGCGAGCGCTGCGCGGCCGAGCGTCGCCGCGCCGCCGAAGCGATGCGCGATCTGGAATGCGGCGAATACTTCGGCCGCCGGCTGGACTGACGATTGTTGCCGGCCGACAATGGCCGCTCTGTTCGGGAAGGAGAAGAACAATGAAGAAGACCATCGCGATTGCCACGCTTGCGCTCGCTCTCGGCGCCGGCGCCCTGGTGGCGCAGGACTACCAGGTGATCGTCAAGGCCGGCGGCTGGCAGAGCCGCTGCTTCCCCGCCACCGCGACCGAGAAGCGCTATTGCGACGTGCTGATCGAGTTCGCCAACGAGGCGCCGAAGATCGACGGCAACCTGCGCTGGGATCCGCGCGACGAAACGCTTGGCGCGGTCAGCTACCCGCCGCCGCGCGCGCTGAGCTTTCGCGTCGACACCAACGCGCCCCTCACCATGAGCTGCGCCGATGCCGGCTGCACGCTGGCCAAGGCGGAAAGCGCCAAGGCGAAGGCGCAAATGCTCGCCGGCAAGACGCTCTATCTGACGCTTGCCACCGCCGGCGGCGAGTTCCGCGACAAGGAGATCGCGGGCAATCTGACGATCTTCTTGCACGTCCTCGC
>CAYTWJ010000328.1:0-3793 GCA_964442055.1 uncultured Rhodospirillaceae bacterium
GCCGTCGATCCCGTACTCCCTGCGGTAGGCGGCCTCGAAGAAACCGCTGGCCTGCAGCCCGAGCTGCTCGATATGGCTGCGCGACGTGCGGCAGGAGCCGCAGCCGGTGGCCTCGCCCAGGCGGACGCTCTCGCTGGCGAAGGTCTGCAGGAAGCCCTCGGGGTTGAGGCGCGAAAAGCAGTCGCCCTCCATGTCGATCCTCCCTGTCGGCTTCTTCTCGGTCTTTGCCGGGAAGCCTCTGGCGCCGCGCTGCGACGCGCGGCGGTCGCCAATTAAGACTCATCTTTTGGCGCCGGCCAAGCCGGCCATGCGGTCGACTGCGAAGTAGCGCTTCGCAGCCGGAATTGGCTGGCGGCGAGCCGGATTAGCGCGCGATTGCACGAGCTTAGCCTCGCCCTTCGGCGCCGCGCGAGCGCAGCGGCGCTTCGCGCCGCCAAGACTAGGTCTTTGATTTTCCTCGCTCTTCAACTTGGCACCGCTCTTGCCACTGACTGCCCTAGTGCCGCCTCGCGCGGCCAGTGCAGGGAGGAGATCGACATGACATTGAAGGCAGAGTTGGAAAAGCGGATCGAAGCAACGACGAGATGGGAAATCCGGCGCCAGTACGGCGCCGACGGCCCCAACATGCGCCGCCTGTGGGTGCTCGCCTGCATGGACGAGCGCATGCCGGTCGACGAGGCGCTCGGCATCCGCGCCGACAGCCCGGTCGGCGGGGGCGACGCCCATCTGTTCCGCAACGCCGGCGGCATCGTCACCGACGACGCCATCCGCTCGGCGATGCTGACGATCAATTTCTTCGGCACGCGCGAGATCGTCGTCGTCCAGCATACCGGCTGCGGCATGCTGTCGGCGAACGGCAACGACCTCGAGAAGGCGCTGCGCGCCAAGGGCATCGACGTCGACAGCGTTCCGGTCGATCCGTCGCTGCCCGAGCTGACGCTGAAGAAGGGCGCCTTCGCCAAGTGGATCGGGATGATGGACGACGTCGACGAGACCTGCATGAAGACCGTCGACGCCTTCCGCAACCATCCGCTGATCCCGAAAGACATCACCATCTCGGGCTGGATATGGGAGACCGAGTTCCGCCGCCTGCGCGCGCCGGTTGCCGGCGCCAAGGGCAAGGAGCGCACCCAGTATTCCGCCGCCGTGATGGGCGTGAAGGGGGCGCAGCCGCCGCGCTGGAAGTAGGCGGGCCAGGCCGGGCCGGCGGCGTCGCGCGGCGCCGCCGGCCTTGGGCCGCATCGAACGCAAGGCTGCAACCCGGGAGGACATCCATGCCCACCTACGACTACCGCTGCCGCGATTGCGGCACCGAGTTCGAGAGCTTCCAGCGCATCGGCGCGCGCGCCCCGGCCTGCCGCGCCTGCGGCGGCCGCACCGAGAAGCTGCTGCTCACCGCGCCGGCCATCCACGGCGCGATGGCGGCGGGACGCGAGGCGGCGATGCGCTCGCTGCCGGAATGCGGCAAGGGCTGCCGCTGCTGCCCTTAAGCAAGGAGATCGACCATGCGAGTCGCGACACTTTCGCTTGCGCCGCCGCCGGCCCTCTGGAACGGGCTCGGCATCGGCGCCTCCAGCCTGTGCATCGCCCACTGTTTGCTGACGCCGCTCCTTTTGGTGGCGCTGCCGGCCGCCGGGCTGGCGGTGCTCGAGGACGAGGCCGTGCATCGGACGCTGGTCTTGAGCGTGGCCGCCATCGGCGCGGTCGCCTTCGGCTCCGGCTATGCCCGCCACGGCAAGGGAGCCCTGCTGGCGCTGCCCGCGCTGGGGCTGGCGCTGCTGGCGGTGGCCGCGTTCGGCGGCGAGGAGACGATCGGCGAATCGGGCGAGACCCTGCTGACCATGCTCGGCGGCGCGGTCATGGTCGGCAGCCACTGGCTCAACCAGTCGTTCTGCCGCGCCTGCGCCCGCTGCTGCGACGAGCCGCAATGCGGCGCGGCGACGCCCGAGCGGGTGTGGAGCTGAGGACGTCGAGGCCGTCCGGCTGCTCCGGGCCGTCAAGCCGCCCTTGACCGCCTGAATCGCCTGACGCACCTTCGCCGGCGGCGGAACAGGCCGGCGATGGAACGACGCATTTTCATCTCACTGCTCGCCGGCGCGGCGGCGCTGGCGGCGCTCGGCCGGCGGCTCGGCGCGGCCGAGCGGCGCGGCGCGCCGTTGCCGCGGCGCCGCCCGGCCGCGCCGGCGGCGGCGGTGATCGTGCTCGACCCCGGCCATGGCGGCCGCGACCCCGGCGCGATCGGCGTGCGCGGCACCCACGAGAAGGATGTCACGCTCGCCATCTGCCGGGCGATCCGCCAGCAGATCGAGGCCGCGCGCGGCGGCGCCAAGGTCGTGCTGACTCGCGAAGGCGACGAGTTCCTGTCCTTGCGCGAGCGCGTGGATCTGGCGCACGAGGCGCGCGCCGACCTTTTCGTCTCGATCCACGCCGACGCGGCGCCCAACCCGGCGGCGCGCGGGCTGTCGGCCTACACGCTCTCGGAAAAGGCTTCCGACGAATTCGCCGGCGCCCTCGCCCAGCGCGAGAACCGGGTCGACACGATCTACGGCGTCGATCTCAAGCATACCGACAGGGCGACGGCGGCGATCCTGCTCGATCTGGCGCGCCGGCACAGCCACAACGCCTCGCTCACCGCGAAGCGGCGGATCGTGCACGGCGTCGGCGACAAGCTCAGGTTGCTCGACAACCCGATGCGGGCGGCCGACTTCGCGGTGCTGAAATCGCCGCAGGTGCCCTCGGTGCTGGTCGAGACCGGGTTTCTCAGCAACCCCCAGGACGAGTTGCTGCTGCGCGAGGAGAAGTCGCGGCTGCGCATCGCCCGGGCGCTCGCCGCCGAGCTCTCGGCGGTGGCGCGCGACCTCAGGCAAGACGCCTGAGCCGGCAGGCGTAGAAGCCGTCCATTCCGCCCCGTTCGGGCCAGAAACAGGGGAGCGTGCGCAGGTCGCCGGCGGGGGTCACCGCTGTCTCCGGCACCCCGAGTTGGGCGGCGTCGACCGGCTCGCGCGCCAGCGCCGCCCCGCCGGCGAGCAAGGCCGCGATCCGCGCCTCGCTCTCCTCGGGCTCGAGCGAGCAGGTGCAGTAGACGAGCAGGCCGCCCGGCTTGAGCAGCGTCCAGGCATGGGCGAGCAGGCGGTCCTGCAGCGCCGCGAGCGCCGTCACATCGGCGGCGGTCTTGAGGTGGGGGATGTCCGGATGGCGGCGGATCGTGCCGGTGGCGGTGCAGGGGGCATCAAGCAGGACGCCGTCGAGTGGCCCGGCCGGCCGCCACTCGGCCGCGTCGGCCGCGACCAGCTCGGCGGCAAGCCCAAGCCGGGCGAGGTTGCGCGCCACGATCTCGAGGCGCGGGGCGGCGCGCTCGACGGCGGTCACGGCGGCGCCGGCGGCGGCGAGTTGCGCCGTCTTGCCGCCCGGCGCGGCGCAGAGGTCGGCAATGCGCAGGTCCCGCACCGGGCCGAAGAGCCGCGCCGGCAGGGCGGCGGCGGCGTCCTGCACCCACCAGGCCCCCTCGGCGTAGCCCGGCAGGGTCTCGACGGCGCCGCCGTCGTGGCGGCGCAACGACCCGGTCGGCAGCACGATCGCGCCGAGGCGTTCCGCCCACGGCCCGGCTGCGCCTTTCATGGTGAGGTCGAGCGGCGGCTCGGCGAGATGGCTGGCGGCGATGGCCCGCGCCGTCGCCTCGCCGTACGCCGCCGACCACGACCACCACAGCCATCCCGGCGTGTTCAGCCGCTCGGCGTCCTGGCCGGCGAGCAGCGCGCCGCGCTGGCCGGCGATGCGCCGCAGGATGGCGTTG
>CAYTWJ010000329.1:0-3775 GCA_964442055.1 uncultured Rhodospirillaceae bacterium
GGCCGGCGCCGCCGTCGGCGAGATCGTCGCGGTCGACCGAGGTGACGACGACGTGGGCGAGCCCGAGCGCCGCCACCGCCTCGGCGACGTGCTCGGGCTCGTGCGGGTCGAGAGGGTCGGGCTTGCCGGTGGCGACGTTGCAGAAGGCGCAGGCGCGGGTGCAGACCGAGCCGAGGATCATCACCGTGGCGTGCTTCCTGGCCCAGCACTCGCCGATGTTGGGGCAGGCGGCCTCTTCGCAGACCGTGTTGAGCCCGAGCCGGCGCATCAGCGCGCGGGTCTCGGCGTGTTCGCGCGATACCGGCGCCTTGACCCGAATCCAGGCCGGCTTGCGCGGCACCGGATTGTCGGGACGGTGCGCCTTCTCGGGATGGCGGGGGACCGGTTCGGTCATCTCACCGTCGCAACCAGGCCCTCATGCTTCGACGGGCCCGGCATGAGGGCGACGAGACACAAGCCGCCGGCCTCATCCTGAGCCTGTCGAAGGTGGGGCCGGCGATCATTTCGATCCCCTAGAAATGGATGGCGCGGCCGTAGGCGTCAAGCACGGCCTCGTGCATCATCTCGGAGAGCGTCGGGTGCGGAAACACCGTGTGCATCAGCTCGGCCTCGGTCGATTCGAGGCTGCGCGCGATGCCGTAGCCCTGGATCAGCTCGGTCACCTCGGCGCCGATCATGTGCGCGCCGAGGAGCTCGCCGGTCCTGGCGTCGAACACGGTCTTGACCAGCCCCTCGGCCTCGCCGAGCGCGATCGCCTTGCCGTTGCCGATGAAGGGGAAACGGCCGACCTTGACGCTGCGGCCCTGGGCCTTGGCCGCGGCCTCGGTCAGGCCGACGCTCGCCACCTGCGGGTGGCAGTAGGTGCAGCCGGGGATCCTGGTCACGTCGAGCGGGTGCAGGCCGGCGACGCCGGCGATCTTCTCGACGCAGAGCACGCCCTCGTGGCTCGCCTTGTGCGCGAGCCAGGGCGGCCCGACCAGGTCGCCGATGGCGTAGACGCCCGGCTCGTCGGTGCGGCACCAGGGATCGACCACCACATGCGCCTTGTCGACCTTCACCCTGGTGCCTTCCAGCCCGATGTTCTCGACGTTGCCGACGATGCCCACCGCCAGGATGACGCGGTCGACGGTGATCGTCTCGCTCTTGCCGGCTTTGTCCTTGAGCGTCGCGGTGACATTGTCGGCGCCCTTCTTCAACTCGGTGACCGAGGTGCCGGTGCGGATCTTCATGCCCTGCCTGGCGAAGGCCTTGGCGGCGAAGGCCGAGATCTCCTCGTCCTCGACCGGCAGCACGCGGTCGAGGATCTCGACCACCGTCACCTCGGCGCCGAGCGCGCGGAAGAAGCTTGCGAACTCGATGCCGATGGCGCCCGAGCCGACGACGAGCAGCGACTTCGGCAGCGCCGGCGGCACCATCGCCTCCTTGTAGGTCCAGACCAGCTTGCCGTCGGGCTCGAGCCCGGGTAGCGTGCGCGCCCGCGCGCCGGTGGCGAGGATGACGTGCCTGGCGGCGAGCTCGGCCGCCGGCTTGCCCTCGGCCGTCACCTTGACCTTGCCCTGCCCGGCGAGCGCGCCGTGGCCGTCGAACACCGCGACCTTGTTCTTCTTCAGGAGCGTCTTGACCCCGGCATTGAGCTGCTTGGCCACCGCGCGCGAGCGGGCGACGATCTTGGCCAGGTCGATGCGCGCGCCCTCGACCTGGAAGCCGTAGGCGCCGGCGTGCTGGATCAGGCGCCAGACCTCGGCCGAGCGCAGCAGCGCCTTGGTCGGGATGCAGCCCCAGTTGAGGCAGATGCCGCCGAGATGCTCGCGCTCGACCACCGCCGTCTTCAGGCCAAGCTGGGCGGCGCGGATGGCGGCGACATAGCCGCCCGGCCCGCCGCCGATGACGATCACGTCGAAGCTGGTCTCGGCCATGCCCGGTCCATCCTGTGGTTGACCCCTGGGGCTTCTAGAGCAGCATCGTCAGCGGCTCTTCGACATAGCCCTTGAAGACGGCGAGGAACTGCGCCCCGAGCGCGCCGTCGATGACGCGGTGATCGGCCGAGAGCGTGCAGGTCATCATCGTCGCCACCGCGAGCGCGCCGTCCTTGACCACCGGGCGCTGCTCGCCGGCGCCGATCGCCAGGATGCCGGCCTGCGGCGGGTTGATGACGGCGATGAAGTCGCGGATGCCGTACATGCCGAGGTTCGAGATCGAGAAGCCGCCGCCCTGGAACTCCTCGGGCTTGAGCTTGCCGGCCTTGGCGCGCGCGGCGAGGTCCTTCATCTCGTTCGAGATCTGCGCCAGCCCCTTGCGGTCGGCGCTGCGCACGATCGGCGTGATCAGGCCGCCGTCGAGGGCCACCGCCACCGAGACGTCGACACTGGTGTAGCGCAGGATCTTGTCGCCGCCCCAGGCGGCGTTGCAGTCGGGCACCTTGACCAGCGCCAGCGCCACCGCGCGCACGATGAAGTCGTTGACCGAGAGCTTGTAGCCGTCGGCGCGGGCGTTGAGCTTGGCCCGCAGCGCCAGCAGCTCGTCGATCGCGCAGTCGACGGTCAGGTAGAAATGCGGGATCGACTGCTTGGCCTCGGAGAGCCGCCGGGCGATCACCTTGCGCACGTTGTTGAGCGGCACCTCGATATAGGCCGCGCCCGGCGGCGGCGCGATCACCGCCGGCGCGGGCGGGGGCGGCGCTGCCGCCGGGGCGCGGGCGACGGCCGGCGCCGCGCCGGCCAGCGCCTTCTCGATGTCGCTCTTGACGATGCGGCCGTGCGGGCCCGAGCCGGCGACCGCCGCCAGGTCGAGGCCCGCCTGCTCGGCCATGCGGCGGGCGAGCGGCGAGACGAAGACCCGGCCCGCCCCGGGCGGCGGCGCGGCCGAGGCGGTGGGCTTCGCCGGCGCTGCGGCGGCGGCGACGGGCGCCGGCGCGGCTGCGGCCTTCGGCGCCGGCTTGGGCGCGGCCGGCGCCGCAGCCGCCGCGACGCTCTCGCCCTCCTGGACCAGCACGGCGATCGGCGCGTTGACGGCGACGTGCTCGGTGCCGGCCGGCACCAGGATGCTGCCGAGCACGCCCTCGTCGACCGCCTCGAACTCCATCGTCGCCTTGTCGGTCTCGATCTCGGCGATGACCATGCCCGACTTGATCGCGTCGCCCTCCCTGACCAGCCACTTCGCCAGCGTGCCCTCGGTCATGGTCGGCGACAGCGCCGGCATGGTGATGGTGATCGGCATCGCAATTCCCCTCAGGCGTAGCAGACCTGGCGCGCCGCCTCGACGATGTCCTCGACCTGGGGCAGCGCCAGCTTCTCGAGGTTGGCGGCATAGGGCATCGGCACGTCCTTGCCGGCGACGCGCCTGAGCGGCGCGTCGAGCCAGTCGAAGGCCTGCTCCATCATCACCGCCGCGAGCTCCGAGCCGATGCCGCAAACCGGCCAGCCTTCCTCGACGCTGACGATGCGGTTGGTCCGCTTCACCGATTCGATCACCGTTTCAGTGTCGAGCGGGCGGATCGTGCGCAGGTCGATCACCTCGGCCTCGATGCCGGCCTCGGCCAGCTCCTCGGCGGCGGCGAGCGCGAGGCCGACGCAGATCGAGAAGGCGACGATGGTGACGTCCCTGCCCGGCCGCGCGATCTTGGCCTTGCCGATCGGCACGAGGTGGTCGTCGAGCCTGGGTACCTCGAAGCTGCGGCCGTAGAGGATCTCGTTCTCGAGGAAGATCACCGGGTTGTCGTCGCGGATGGCCGCCTTGAGCAGGCCCTTGGCGTCGGCGGCGGAATAGGGCGCCACCA
>CAYTWJ010000330.1:0-3770 GCA_964442055.1 uncultured Rhodospirillaceae bacterium
ACATGTGCCCGAGCCGCGGGACGATGGACGTGTTTGTCGAGCCGATGCTGCCGCGCCCCCTGGTGCTGCTGTTCGGTGGCTCGCCGGTCGCGGTCGCGATCGCCGACCTCGCGCGCCGCGTCGGCTTCGCCATCGCGGTGGCGGCGCCGGCCGAGGAACAGGCCGCCTTCGACGAGGCCGACGTGCGGTGCGCAGGCTACGCGGCGCCGCCGGCCGCCGCGGCGGAATGCTTCGTCGTCGTCGCTACCCAGGGTCGCGGCGATCTCGATGCCTTGCGCGCCGCGCTGGCCGTCGAGAGCGAGTACGTGGCGTTCGTCGGCAGCCGGCAGAAGGCGGCGACGCTGCGCGGCTATCTCGTCGAAGAAGGCGTCGATCAGGCACGCTTCGAGAAACTGCGCTCGCCGGCCGGCCTCGATCTTGGTGCCATCACGCCCGAGGAGATCGCGCTTTCGATCATCGCCGAGATCGTCGAAACGCGCCGCCGGGGCCAGCGGGCGCCGGCGCGTGCCCCCGGGTCGGAACCCGGCGCTCCGCCGGAAGCCGCGGCATGACCGACCCGGTCGTCGCCGCGATCGTGCTCGCCGCCGGAACATCGACGCGCATGCGCGGCGCGAACAATCTGCTCCTCGACGTCGGCGGGCAGCCGATGATCCGGCGCGTGGTCGAGACGGTGCGCCGTGGCGTCCCCTCGGTCACCGTGGTCGCCGGCCACGAGGCCGAGGGCGTTGCTGCCACCCTCGCCGGCCTCGAGCGACCGTAATCGTCAATCCGGATTACCGGCGCGGCCAGATGACTTCGGTCCTTGCCGGCCTGCGGGCCGCGCCGCCGGCGGAGGGCTACCTCGTCTGTCTCGGCGACCAGCCCCGGCTCGGTGCCCCCGCGATCCGGGCGCTGCTCGCGGCCTTCGCCACCTCGGACCGGTAACGAGTCGTCGTGCCCCTGCGCGATGGCGTCCGCGGCAATCCCATCGTCCTGCCGGCCTGGGCCCGCCGCGACATCGATGCCGAGCCGATCAATTTCGGCTGCCGGAACCTGATCGCGCGCCATCCCGAAAGCGTGCTTGCCTTCCGCAGCACGGATTCGGCCTATTTCGAGGATGTCGATACGCCCAAGTCCTATTGGGACCTGACCGCAACCCTGTTAACCAATTCCAACGATTGCAGACCGAAGCAATTAGCTTAAAATATTCCTAATTCCCAAAACCGAGGGCGGTTGCCGGCGCGACCGGACTTCGGCAGCGGGCACAGGGGGTAGGGGACAAAGTCATGACCAGTTCGCGTGGCGCCAGCGCCGCGGAGAGTCCGCGTGCGACAGAAGGGGAGGCGCCTGCCGGCAACCCATTGCTTGTTGCGCAGGCCAGTCGCATGGAAGCTGGTGCCCGCGCAGCCGACGAAACGCCTCCGACCATAACGATCCAGCCGCCGCCGCGCGGCCAGACCGTTGTCATCGTCACCGAGCTGGGCGACACGGTCCGCATCAATGCCGACCCGGCCGGCGTGCAGATCGTCCGCCAGGGTGGCGACCTGATTCTCATATTCGAGAACGGCGGTCGGGTGGTGCTTGAGGGGTTCGCCGCGCTTGCCAGCAACGGCGGCGGGCCCAACATCCTGCTCGCCGACGGGCGGCTGATTGCCGGCAACGTCATCGTCGTTTCGCTTGACAACCCAAGCCAGCCAACCGATCTCGAAACGGCCGCCGGGCCGACGCTGCGCGGCGTCGATCCTGCCGCCGGCACCGGAGCCACCAGCTACAGCGACAGCACCGGCCAGAGCGCGGCAGTCGCCTTGCCGACTCAGCCGCTCGCCGTCGGCGGCGAGGCCGACGGCGCGGCATCGCCGGTGTCGGAGAGCCTGCTGCAGGTCGCCGCGCTGCCGCCGCCGCCGACCTTCGATTCCTCGAGTCCGCCGCCCTCGCTCGACCCTGGCGCGGTGCTGGCCGGCAACGCCATCGAGGGCTACGTCGCCGGCGCCACCGTTTTCGCCGACCTGAACGGCAACGGCGCGCTCGATCCCGGCGAGCCGACGACGACCACGGGCGCGAGCGGCGATTTCACCTTCGCCGTGGCGCCGCCGGCCGGCGTCGGCCTGATCCTGTTCGGCGGCATCGACATCGCCACCAACCAGCCCTTCACCGGCACGATGACCGCGCCGGCGGGGTCGACCGTCATCACGCCGTTGACCACCCTGATGACGGCCCTGATTGCATCAGGCGAGGCGGCAAGCGCCGCCGAGGCCGAGGCGCTGGTCGAGGCGGCCCTCGGCCTGCCCGCCGGGGTCGACCTGGCCGACTTCGACCCGATCGAGGGCATCGTCGCCGGCGATCCCCTGGCGACCGAGGTGTTCGCCGCCGCCTTGCAGGTGCAGAACACCATCGTCCAGGCCGGCGCGCTGATCGCCGGCGCCGGCGGCAGCGACAGCCAGCAGGCGGTGATCGAGGCACTGGCCGCCGCCGTGGCCGGCGGCAGCGTCGATCTGGCGGATGCGACAACCATCGAGACCGTCGTCACCGAGGCGGCGAGCGCCGCCGGCGCTTCTGTGACGACCGACCTGATCGCCGACGCCTCGCTCGTCATCGAGGCCTCGAACATGGCGGTCGAGGACGCCGCCACCGGCGGCGCCAGCGGCACCGACCTGCTGGTCGACTTCACCCAGGTCGCCATCGTCGCCCAGGGCGACGCGGCGCAAAGCCTGCAAGAGGCGGGGGAGACCGGCGACGCCACGCAGGCGGTCGAGGACTTCACCGGCAGCAACCTGGACGCCGCGATCGCCGCCGCCGAGGACGACGTCGGCTCGGTTACCGGCGGGCAGACGGCGACGGCGGGCGACGACGTGCTCGTCGGCACGAACGGGCCGGACGCGATCCTCGGGCTCGAGGGCAACGACACGATCAGCGGCCTCGACGGCGGCGATTCGCTGCTCGGCGGGCCCGGCAACGACACCCTGACCGGCGGCGCCGGCGACGATGGCCTCGACGGCGGCGATGGCAGCGATACCGCGATCTTCGCCGGCCTGGCGCAGGACTACGCGATCGGCCGGCTCCTCAATGTCGTCACCGTCACCGACACCAATCCTGACGACGGCGACGAGAGCACCGATTCCATCGTCAACGTCGAGACGCTGCAGTTTGCCGACGGCGCGATCAGCGTTGCCAGCATCAACGACGCGCCGGTGGCGGCGGCCGACAACTACGCCACCGCCGAGGACACGGCGCTGGTGGTCGCCGCGGCCGGGGTGTTGGCCAATGACAGCGATGCCAATCTCGACCCCTCGAGCGCCATCCTGGTCAGCGGCCCGGCCAACGGCAGCCTGACGCTCAACGCCGACGGCAGCTTCACTTACACGCCCGACGCGAACTTCACCGGCAGCGACAGCTTCATCTACCGGGCGAGCGACGGCTCGGCGCAGAGCGCGCCGACCACGGTGACGATCACCGTCAACGCGGTCAACGACGCGCCGCTGGCGGCGGCCGACAACTACGCCACTTCCGAGGACACCGCGCTGGTGGTCGCCGCCTCCGGCGTGCTCACCAACGACAGCGACATCGATGGCCCGACGCTGTCCGCCGTGCTGGTCAGCGGCCCGGCCAACGGCAGCCTGACGCTCAACGCCGACGGCAGCTTCAGCTACACGCCCGATGTCGGCTTCTCCGGCACGGACAGCTTCAGCTATCACGCCAGCGATGGCTCGCTCGCCAGCGCCCCGGTGACGGTGACCATAACGGTGACGGCGGCCAACGCCCCGGTGGTCGATCTCAACGGCCTCGGCGCCGGC
>CAYTWJ010000331.1:0-3751 GCA_964442055.1 uncultured Rhodospirillaceae bacterium
CTCGAACTCCTCCTCAGGGGCACCGCCTGACAGCCTTCAAGCGATTCCCCTGGGCCTCGGCGCCGGCGGCCTTGACCCAGGCGCCAACCGCGAGCCCGAGCGCCAAGGCCGGCGCCATCCGCAGCAGGGCACCGACGGTGAAGCGCAGCGAGGCCACCGCTTGCTCTGGCGCCAGGACAGCGAGGGCGGTGAACAGCAACGCGAGCAGGGAAAGGGCCGGGTCGGGCCCACCGAAGTGGCGGCGCAGGGCGCCGATGGCAGCGGCGGTCATTTCGTAGAATCCTCCAGACTTCTAGAAAAGACGTTGTTTTGCGCCAAAAAAAATGATCAGCGCCGCCGGCCGGCGACGGCAATGGCCGGGGCGGCGGCGCCCGTGCAGCAGTTCTCCTTGACGAAGGCGATCACCGCGTTGACGACGTCGAAGCGGGGCTGGCAGAGCACTTGGCGGCCCTCGCGCCGCTGCGCGATCAGCTCGGCGCCGGCGAGGTGGGCGAGGTGGTGGGCCAGCGTCGAGGCCGGCACGGCAAGCCGCTCCTGGATTGCCCCGACGGGCAGGCCTTCAGGGCCGGCTTGGACCAGCAGGCGGAAGATGTTGAGGCGGATCGGGTGGCCGAGCTCGGCCAGGCAATGTGCAGCCCGCTCGACGTCCATGCTTTTGCTCATGGTCCGCTGTTTGGCACAAGGCTGCGGATAAAACAACTAGACAACTAGAGATATGGTCGTCTGCGCCGCCAGAGGCGGACAAGCCGGGCGCTTGCCGCCGGGCTCCGCCCGGGGCAGGATCGCGGCCCATTGCAGACAACGGGGTCAGCGCATGAACCAGATCGATCTTCAGGGACGGCATGCCATCGTCACCGGCGGGGCGCGCGGCATCGGCCACGCCATCAGCGAACGGCTGCTGGCCTCCGGGGCGGCGGTGGCGATCTGGGATCTGGATGCCGCGGCCCTGGCCGCGGCCGAGACGGCGCTGGCCGGGCGGGGCGAACTCGTCACCGTCGCGGTCAACGTCACCGAGCCGGCGCAGGTCGCGGCGGCGGTGGCGCGCACGCGGGCGGCGCTGGGCGGCCTCGACATCCTGGTCAACAATGCCGGCATCGCCGGCCCCAACAAGAAGACCTGGGATTACTCGCCCGAGGAATGGGACCAGGTGATCGCGGTCGACCTGAAGTCGGTCTTCCTGTGCAGCCGGGCGGTGGCGCCGATCCTCAAGGCGCGCGGCTGGGGCCGCATCGTCAACATCGCCTCGGTCGCCGGCAAGGAGGGCAATCCCAACGCGCCGGCCTACAGCGCCGCCAAGGCGGGGGTGATCGCGCTCACCAAGTCGCTCGGCAAGGAGCTGGCCGACGCCGGCGTGCTGGTCAACTGCATCACCCCGGCGGCGGCGAAGACGGCGATCTTCGACCAGATGACCGAGCAGCACATCCAGTACATGCTCTCGAAGATCCCGATGGGGCGCTTCGTCAAGGTCGAGGAGATCGCGGCGCTGGCCGCCTGGCTCTGCTCCGACGACTGCTCGTTCTCGACCGGCGCCGTCTTCGACATCTCCGGCGGCCGCGCGACCTATTGAGGGCGCGCGGCGGCGTCAGATCCGCATGCCGCCGTCGACGATCACCGCCTGGCCGGTCATGAAGGCGCCGGCATCGGAGGCGACATAGACGGCGAGCTCGGCGATCTCCTCGGGCTTGCCGAGCCGCCCCATCGGCTGGCGGGCGATGAAGTCCTTGCGCGCCTGCTCGGGGTCGGGCAGCGCCTTGATGCGGTCCTCGAGCGAGGGCGTCGAGACCGTGCCCGGGCAGATCGCGGTGCAGCGGATGCCCTGCTTGACATAGTCGGCGGCGACCGACTTGGTCAGCCCGATCACCGCCGCCTTGGTGGCGCCGTAGGCGCAGCGGTTGGCCACCCCCATCACCGACGAGGCCACCGACGCGACGTTGATGATCGCCGCGCCGGTGCCGCGCTCGAGCATCGCCGGCAGGAAGGCGCGGATCATCAGGTACATCGAGCGGACGTTGATCTCGAAGCTCTTGTCCCAATCGGCGGGCTCGCAGGCGATGATGTTGCCGTGGTGCACCCAGCCGACGCAGTTGAACAGGATGTCGACCGGGCCGATGGCGCGCGCCGCGGCGGCGACCGCCGCCGGGTCGCTGGCGTCGAGATGGCGGGTGGTGACGCGCTCGATCGCGTCAAGCTCGCGCAGCCTGGCCTTGTTGATGTCGGTGGCGATGACCCGCGCGCCCTCGCGCGCGAAGGCTTCGGCGGTGGCGCGGCCGATGCCCTGGCCGGCGGCGGTGACGAGGGCGAGCTTGCCGTTGAGCCTGCCGGTCATGCGGTCGCCTCCAGCGAGCGGATCTGGTCGTCGAGGTCGTCGGCGATGAAGGCGCGCACGATCTCGTCGATGTCGCGGTCGTGCGCGAAGCCGAGCGCGGCGGCGCGCGCCGAGCGGGTCGCCGCCGGCCAGCCGTCGACGATCTTCTGGATGCGCGCGTCGGGCTGCCAGAGCACGCGGCCGAGCTTGCGGTTGCCGGCGTTGCGCACCGCCGCCGCCGCCATCTCGCCGGCCGTCACCGGGATGCCGGTGAGCAGCAGCCCGCGGTAATGGCCGAGCTTCTCGCCGGGCAGCTCGTGCATGGCGATGAAGGCGTCGATCACCCGCCGCGGCGACAGGCAGGCCATGCGGCTTTCCGGCCTGACCGGGCAGACGGCGTCGACGCCCGACAGCGGCTCGCGGATGATCGAGCTCGCCCAGGTCGAGGCGGCGAGGTTGGGCTTGCCCGGGCGCACCATGATCGTCGGCAGCCGCAGGCTGCGGCCGTCGACATAGCCCTTGCGGCTGTAGTCCTGCACCAGGTACTCGCCGCAGAGCTTCTGCGTGCCGTAGGAGGTCTGCGGCGTCGGGATGGTGTCGTCGGTCACCGTCTCGGGCAGCGGCCCGCCGTAGACCGCCACCGACGAGGCGAAGACCAGCCGCGCCGGCCACTTCAGCGCCCGCGCCGCCTCGAGCACCAGCCGAGTGCCGTCGAGGTTGACGCGGTAGCCGAGGTCGAAATCGGCCTCGGCGCCGGCGCTGACCACGGCGGCGAGGTGGAAGATCGAGGCGGTGTCGTCGCCGATCAGGGCGCGCACGGCGGCCGCGTCTGAGACATCGCCGGCCAGCCCGCGCACGCGCGCGTCCGCGAAGCCTTCCGCCGCGACGGTGTCGAAGAGCACGATCTGGCCAAGCGGCGCCGCCTTGCCGTCCGGCCCGGTCAGCGTGCCGCGCGCGAGCAGCGCCTTGGCGAGCTTGCGGCCGAGGAACCCGGCGCCGCCGGTGATCACCACCTTCATCGGCAACTCCCTGTCGATCTTGTGGCGCGGCCTATTCCTTGACCGCGCCGGTGAGGCTGGAAACGTAGTGTTCGACGAAGAACGAGTATAGCACGGCGACCGGCACCGAGCCGAGCAGCGCGCCGGCCATCAGCGAGCCCCAGTGATAGACGTCGCCCTCGACCAGCTGGGTCAGCACCCCGACCGGCACGGTCTTCTGCTCCGATGACGATATGAAGGCGAGCGCGTAGATGAACTCGTTCCACGACAGCGTGAAGGCGAAGATGCCGGCCGAGATCAGGCCCGGCACGGCGAGCGGCAGGGTGATCTTCCACAGGATCTGCAGCCGGCTGGCGCCGTCGATCAGGGCGCATTCCTCGAGCTCGTAGGGGATCGACTTGAAATAGCCCATCAACAGCCAGGTGCAGAACGGGATCAGGAAGGTCGG
>CAYTWJ010000332.1:0-3729 GCA_964442055.1 uncultured Rhodospirillaceae bacterium
CCGGCGGCCTCGAGCCGGTCGACGATGCCGGCCACCAGCGGCGCCTCGGGGCCGACGACGACGAACTCGATCTCGGCCGAGCGGCAGAGGCCGATCAGGCCGTCGAAGTCGAGCGGGTCGGCGTCGAGGCATTCGGCGATTTCGGCGATGCCGGCATTGCCCGGCGCGCAATAGAGGCGCTCGACCAGCGGCGAGGCGGCGAGCTTCCAGCAGAGCGCGTGCTCGCGCCCGCCCGAGCCGATCACCAGTACGTTCATGCGCCGCTCCGGGCCCCGCCGATGAAGGAAGCAGGCCGCCTTGCCGCGACCGGGCACCCTTGTATCATGGCGACCGTGGAATCCAAGCCCGCCAACGGCGCCGCGCCGGCCGTCTCCAACATCCCGGAATGGACGGTGGGCGAGCTCGCGCTGCGGCTCAAGCGCACCATCGAGGACGCCTTCGGCCTGGTGCGCGTGCGCGGCGAGATCTCGGGCTGCAAGCGCGCCGCCTCGGGCCACCTCTATCTCTCGCTCAAGGACGCCGAGGCGGTGCTCGACGCGGTCTGCTGGAAGGGCACGGCGGCGCGCCTCGGCGTGCGCCCCGAGGACGGCCTCGAAGTGGTCTGCACCGGCCGGCTGACCACCTATCCGGGGCGCTCGAAGTACCAGCTCGTCATCGAGCGCATGGAGCTGGCCGGGCTCGGCGCGCTGATGGCGCTGCTCGATCAGCGCAGGAAGAAGCTCGCCGCCGAGGGCCTGTTCGCGGCCGAGCGCAAGCGGGCGCTGCCCTATCTGCCCGAGGTGATCGGCGTCGTCACCTCGCCGACCGGGGCGGTGATCCGCGACATCCTGCATCGGCTGGCCGAGCGCTTCCCGCGCCGGGTGCTGATCTGGCCGGTGCTGGTGCAGGGCGAGGGCGCGGCCGAGCAGGCGGCGGCGGCGATCGCGGGCTTCAACCGGCTCGAGGCCGGCGGCGCGGTGCCGCGGCCCGACCTCATCATCGTCGCCCGCGGCGGCGGCAGCCTCGAGGACCTGTGGGCCTTCAACGAGGAGGTCGTGGTGCGCGCCGCCGCCGCCTCGGCGATCCCGCTGATCTCGGCGGTCGGGCACGAGACCGACACCACCCTGATCGACTTCGCCTCCGATCTGCGCGCGCCGACGCCGACCGCGGCGGCCGAGAAGGCGGTGCCCGAGCGGCTCAAGCTGATCGAGCGCGCCGCCGAGCTCGACCAGCGCCTGATCGGCGCCGTGCGCCGCCGGCTCGACGAGCGGCGCAACCTGCTGCGGGCGGCGCTGCGCGGCCTGCGCAGCCCGCGCGAGCTCGTCCAGCAGGGCGGCCAGCGCCTCGACGACCTCGCCGAGCGGCTGCCGCTGGCGCTCGCCCGCCTGCTCGGCCGGCGGCGCGACCGGCTGGCGGCGGCGCGCCTGAGCCCGGCGCTGCTCAGGCGCGAGATCGCCGAGGGCGGGCGGCGGCTGGCCGAGCTCGGCCGCCGGCTGCTGCGCGAGATCGCCCGGCGGCTGGCCGAGACGCGCGCCCGCCTTGACAGGAGCGGCGCGCTGCTCGAAAGCTTCTCCTACCGCAAGGTGCTGGCGCGCGGCTTCGCCGTGGTGCGCGGCGCCGGCGGCGAGCCGATCGTCTCGGCGGCGGCGGCGACCCCCGGCCGGGCGGTCGAGATCGAGTTCCGCGACGGCCGCCGGCCGGCCACCATCGGCGGCGGCGCGCCGCGCCCGGCGCGGCCAGCCGGACAGCGGAGCGGGAATGGCGAGCAGGGGAGCCTGATCTGATGCACGGACCGCTGCCGTCGCGCGACAGCGAGGCCAAGATCGAATACCGGGACGGCGCCTTCCGCGTCATCGTGCCGGGATCCTTCGTGATCTGCGCCGTCAGCGGGCGGCGGATCCCGCTCGATTCGCTGCGCTACTGGAACGTCGAGCGCCAGGAGCCCTACGCCGACGCCGCCGCGGCGCTGGAGGCGCTGCGGCGCGGGCGCTGATGCGCCTCTCTGTCGCGGCGCTGGGCCTGGCCGCGCTGCTTGCCGCGGCGCCGGCGGCGGCCGACGACGACATCCGCCTCGACGGCCCGCTGACCCAGGGCGGGCTGGTCGCCGGCTGGACCCGGCCGGGCGCCACGGTCAGGCTCGACGGCCGCGCCTTGCGGGTCGACGGCGACGGCGGCTTCGTCTTCGGCTTCGGCCGCGACGCCGCGCCTTCGGCGCTGCTCGAGATCGCGCTGCCCGACGGCCGCCGGCTCGCCCGCCCGCTCGGCGTCGCCCAGCGCCGCTACGACATCCAGCGCATCGACGGCCTGCCGCCGGCCCAGGTGACGCCGCCGCCCGAGGTGATGGCGCGCATCCGCCGCGAGGCCGAGCTGATCGCCGCCACCCGGCGCACCGATTCGGCCGAAACCCGCTTCCGCTCCGGCTGGGTCTGGCCGGTCGAGGGCCGCATCACCGGCGTCTACGGCAGCCAGCGCATCCTCAACGGCGAGCCGCGCCAGCCGCATTACGGCATCGACATCGCCGCGCCCGAGGGCACGGCCGTGGTCGCCACCACCGACGGCGTCGTGCTGCTGGCCGAGGGCGACCTCTATTTCACCGGCGGCACGGTGATCGTCGATCACGGCTTCGGCGTCACCGCCACCTATTCGCACCTCAAGGAGGTGGCGGTGCGGCCGGGCGAGCGCGTCGCCCAGCGCGCCCGCATCGGCAGCGTCGGCGCCACCGGGCGGGTCACCGGCGCCCATCTCGACTGGCGGGTCAACTGGTTCGACGTGCGGCTCGACCCGCTGCTGCTGCTGCCGCCGGCCAACGGCCAGTAATATTAGAATTTGCTCATGTAGGCGGCTGTGCTAGGCTGCGCCGGTCGCCGGCGGAGCGGGAGGAAGCGGGGCCATGGGCTGGTACGAGCGCATCACCGCCGTCGAGCCGTTCGACGACATCGCGCTGGACCGCGGCCTGGTCGACGCCTTCGAGGCGCTGGCGGCGCGCCGGCCGCTCGGGCCGATGCGCCTGCACACGCCGACCTTCAAGAGCTTCGCCTCCGACGAGCTCAAGGGCTGCGGCAAGAACAGCTTTCCTGCCTTTTCGATCACCGCCGGCGCCTGCGCGCTCAACTGCGACCACTGCCAGGCGAAGATCCTCGAGCCGATGATCCCGGCGACGCGGCCCGAGGAGCTGGAGCGGAAGGTGCGCGACCTCGTGCTCTTGCAGGACCTGCAGGGCTTCCTGCTCTCGGGCGGCTCGAACCGGCGCAACGAGGTGCCCTACGAGCGCTTCTACCCGGCGATCGAGCGGCTGAAGCGCGACTTCCCGCGTCTCAGGATCGCGGTGCATTCGGCGCTGCTCGACGCGACGCGGGCGAGGCGCATGGAGGCGGCCGGCGTCGACGTGGCGATGATGGACGTGATCGGCGCCGAGGCGACGATCCGCGAGGTCTACCACCTCGACCGCCCGGTGGCCGATTTCGAGGCGACGCTCGCCGCCCTGTCGGCGACCCGCATGGAGGTGGTGCCGCACATCGTCATCGGGCTGCATTACGGCCGCCTGCTCGGCGAGGCGGCGGCGCTCGAGATCGTCGCCCGCCACCGCGTCGACGCGCTGGTGCTCGTTGTAGTGATGCCGTTCTACGCCCCGCCCGACAAGCCCTTCGCCACCGTGCCGCCCGAGGACGTGGCCCGCGTCTTCCTCGCCGCGCGCGAGCGCCTCGCCGTGCCGGTGCAGCTCGGCTGCGCGCGCCCCGCCGGCCGCCACAA
>CAYTWJ010000333.1:0-3715 GCA_964442055.1 uncultured Rhodospirillaceae bacterium
TTCGGGCTGATGCGTAACGTCAACCTGGCGCACGGCTCGCTCTATCTGCTCGGGGCCTATCTCGGCTACGAGGCGGCGACGCTGACCGGCTCGTGGTTCGTCGGCGTCGCCGCCGGCTTCCTGTCCATGGCGCTCTTCGGCCTGCTGCTGCAGATCCTGATCTTCCGCCGCATGGAGGGCCAGGACCTGCGTCAGACCCTGGTGACCATCGCGCTGTCGATCATCCTTGCCGACATCATGCTGGCGATCTGGGGCGGCATCGCCTACCAGTTCGACCCGCCGGAATGGCTCTACGGCGCGACGCCGATGCCGGTGGTGCGCGCCTACCCGACCTATCGGCTGGTCCTGCTGCTGGCCGCGGTGGCGATCGGCGCCGCGCTATGGCTGTTTCTAAACCGCACGCGGGTCGGCATGATGATCCGCGCCGGGGTGGACGACCGCGGCATGCTGGCGGCATCCGGGGTCAACGTGCACCTGGTGTTCGCCGTCACCTTCGCCATCGGTGCCGGCCTCGCCGGCTTCGCCGGCGTGGTCGGGGGCACGGCGCTTTCCATCGCGCCGGGCGAGGACGTCCGTTACCTGCTCGCCTCGCTGATTGTTGTCATCGTCGGCGGCATGGGCAGCGTAAGCGGCGCGGCGGTCGGCGCGCTGCTGATCGGCCTGGCCGAGCAGTTCGGGCTCGCTTATTCGCCGACCTACGGCGTCGTCTACACCTTCCTGATCATGGTCGCGGTGCTGGCGCTCAGGCCGCAGGGCATCATGGGGCGGGCATGAGTCTGGCCACGACAGCGGCCCCGCCGAGATTGGCGCTGCCGGTGCGGCCGCACCAGCTGCTCGTCGCCCTGTTCCTGCTTGCCTATCCGTGGGCCGCCTCGCCGTTCTGGACGGTGCAGATCGGCGCCCAGACGCTGTTCCTCGGCATCATCGCCCTCAGCCTGATGTTCCTCGCCGGCTATGGCGGGATGCTGTCGCTGGCGCAGATGACAGTGGCGGGCTGCGCCGGCTACATGGTGGCGATCTTCGGCAACGCGCCGGAGAATCTGGGGCTCGGCTGGCCCTGGTGGGTGACGATTCCGCTCGCCGTCGCCATTGCCGTCGCCTTCGCCCTCATTGTCGGCGCGCTGTCGGTGCGCACCGAGGGCATCTACACGATCATGATCACGCTGGCGATCGGCGTCGCCTTCTACTATTTCGCCCTGCAGAACCATCCGATCTTCAACGGCTTCAACGGCTTCGCCCTGGTCGCGCCGCCGCCGCTGTTCGGCGTCGACTGGCGGGCGCCGATTCCCTTCTTCTACCTCTGTCTCGGCGTGGCGGCGCTGTGCTACGGCGCGGCGGTCTATCTGTCGCGATCGACCTTCGGCCTGACGCTGCAGGCGATCCGCGACAACCCGCGGCGCATGCGCGCGCTCGGCTACGCCGTCAACCTGCATCGCGTCGCCGGCTACGGCGTCGCCGGGATCGTCGCCGCGCTCGGCGGCGTGCTCTCGGTCTGGTACCACGCCCGCATCTCGCCGGGGTCGGTCGGCACGGGGCCGCTGATCGACATCCTGATCATCGCGGTATTGGGCGGCCTGCGCCATCCGGTGGGTGCCTTCCTCGGCGCGGCGGTCTTCGTCCTGCTGCAGAACTTCGCCATCGACCTGATCGACCGCGAGCGCTTCAACACGCTGATCGGCGTCGTCTTCCTCGGCATCGTCCTGTTTTCGCCGGACGGGCTGCTCGGGCTGTGGGACGCGGCACACCGCCAGCTCGCCGCCGCTGCCGAACGGAACCGGCTGTGACGCGCGCAATCGAAAGACGAGCTTTGCAACGGGGCGGCGAGAAGTTCGGTGCCGCCCGGAAACGGAAGGGGAGGAACCCATGACGATTGACAGGCGTAAGACTCTGCTTGCCGTAGTGGCAAGCTCTGCCCTGCTCGCCGCGACCGCGGCCGCGGCGCAGGAGATCAAGATCGGCGGCCTGGCGACGCTGGAAGGGCCGTTCGCGGTGCCGGGCCAGGACAGCATGCGCGGCATCGAGCTGGCGCTCGCCGAGCACAACATGACGGCGGGCGGCAAGAAGATCGTGCTCATCAAGGGCTCGTCGAACGCCAACCCGGACGTCGCGGTCAACGCCGCGCGCAAGCTGGTCGAGCAGGACAATGTCGAGATCCTGATCGGCCCGCTTTCGGGCAGCGAGGGGCTCGCCGTCAAGCAGTACGCCAAGACGCAGCCCAACAAGACTTTCGTCAACGGGACCTCGGCCGCCCAGGACACCACCCTGCGCGACCCGGCGCCCAACTTCTACCGCTTCACCACCGACGGCGCGCAGTGGCAGGCCGGCCTCGGCGAGTACGCGGTCAAGGTCAAGGGCTACAAGCGGGCGGCGGTGATCGCCGAGGACTATTCGTTCCCCTACACGCAGGTGCTCGGCTTCATGATCGGTTTCTGCGGCTCGGGCGGCAAGGTGCCGCACAAGGCCTGGGTGCCGCTCGGGACCAAGGACTACAGCTCGGTCATCGCCGGCTTGCCCGACAACATCGACTCGATCTACGTCGCCCTCGGCGGCGCCGATGCCGTCAATTTCCTGAGCCAGTACCAGCAGGCGGGCGGCAGCAAGCCGATGATCGCCGGCTCGATCACCGTCGACCAGACCGTGCTCGCCGCCAAGGGCCGGCAGCGCGACTACGTCATCGGCGTGCCGTCGGCCGGGCCGATCGCCGACAGCTGGGACAATGCCAAGTGGCAGGCCTTCGTCGCCGCCTACAAGAAGAAGTTCCCCGACGGGCTGCCGTCGCCGTCGCTGTTCGCGCACGGCTATTACGTCAGCACCAAGGCGGTGCTGCTGGCTCTCGACAAGGTCGGCGGCGATCTGTCGGGCGGGCACCAGAAGTTCCGCCAGGCGCTCGCCACCCTCAAGTACGACTCGCCGACCGGGATGATCTCGCTCGACAAGAACCGCCAGGCCGTTGCCGACATCTTCCTCACCGAGGTCGCGGCCGGCCAGGGCGGCGCGCTCTTCAACAAGGTCATCAAGGTCATTCCGCAGGTGAACCAATCCATGGGCATGGACGAGCAGAAGTTCCTCGCCCTCGGTCCGGTGGGCCGCAACAATCCGGAATGCAAGTAGCCGGTTCCGGACTTGCCAGCCGTGCGGCGTCCCTCGCCCTCAAGCTCGAGGGCGTGGGACGCCAGTTCGGCGCGCTGGTGGCGCTGAACGACGTCTGGCTCGACGTCGCGCCGGGCGAGCGTCTGGCGATCATCGGCGCCAACGGCGCCGGCAAGACAACCTTGTTCAACGCGATTACCGGCGACTTCCCGCCGACCGCCGGCCGCATTCTGCTGTTCGGCGAGGATGTCAGCCGCTTCCCGCCGCACGAGCGCATCCGGCGCGGGCTGCGGCGCACCTATCAAAGCTCGCTGCTGTTTCGCGGCCTCAGCGTGCTCGAGAACCTCTATATCGCTGCGCGCGGCGTGGCGCGCGGTCGCTTCAGTTTGAAGCGACCGCGGGCCGATGACGCGGCGCTGGCGGGTGCCCGCGAGCTGGCGGCCGCCGTTCATCTCGATGGCGCCCTCGACCAGCCCGTGGCCGAGTTGTCGCACGGCCAGCAGCGGCAGCTCGAGATCGGCATGGCGCTGGCCGGCGCGCCGCGCCTGATCCTGTTCGACGAGCCGACCGCCGGCCTGTCGCCGGTCGAGCGCCGCCTGCTCGCCGACCTCCTGCGCGCGCTGCC
>CAYTWJ010000334.1:0-3706 GCA_964442055.1 uncultured Rhodospirillaceae bacterium
GACCTCCTGCGCAAGGAGGGCGCGGTCGAGGCGGTGGTGGCGGCGCGTCCCGACGTCTACAACCACAATCTCGAGACCGTGCCGCGGCTCTATCCGTCGATCCGCCCGGGGGCGCGCTATTTCGCCAGCCTGCGCCTGCTGCAGCGGGTCAAGGAGCTTGATCCCTCGCTCTTCACCAAGTCGGGCATCATGGTCGGCCTGGGCGAGGACAAGGCCGAGGTGGCGCAGGTGATGGACGACCTGCGCAGCGCCGAGGTCGATTTCCTCACCATTGGCCAGTACTTGCAGCCGACGCCCAAGCACGCGGCGGTGGCCCGCTTCGTCACACCCGACGAGTTCGCGGCCTACGCCCGCATCGCCTACGGCAAGGGCTTCCTGATGGTGTCGTCCTCGCCGCTGACGCGCTCCTCGCACCATGCCGGCGAGGACTTCGCCAAGCTGCGCGCCGCGCGCGCCGCCCGGATGCCGGCTTCGGGCTGACGCAGCGATGCCGACCCACGCCGAGCGGCGGGTGGTTCCCTACACGCCGGAACAGATGTTCGACCTGGTGGCGGCGGTCGAGCGCTACCCCGAGTTCCTGCCCTGGTGCGTGGCGGCGCGCATCAACCGCCGCGAGGGCAACGTGCTGTGGGCCGACCTGGTCATCGGCTTCAAGCTGTTCCGCGAGCGCTTCAGCTCGCGCGTGACCCTCGACCGCGCCGCCCGGCACATCGACGTCGCCTACGAGAAGGGTCCGCTCAAGCACCTCAACAACCACTGGCTGTTCGAGCCGCACCCGCAGGGCTGCCTGATCGACTTCTACGTCGACTTCGAGTTCCACTCGAAGGTGCTGCAGAAGGCGATCGGGCTCCTGTTCAACGAGGCGGTGCAGCGCATGGTCGGCGCCTTCGAGAAGCGGGCGACGGCGCTCTACGGCCCGCCCGCCGCGGCCGCGACGTCGAAAGCCTAGTGCGCGGACTCATTGACGCGCAGCCATACCCTGGTCGACGCAAGCCGGGTGAAGGCGAGGTAGTTGGCCGCAAGCCTGCCGTAGCGTGTCGCAACGCGACGATGATGCTTGATCTTGTTGAAGAACCGCTCGACCAAGTTACTGGCACGATAGAGATAAGGGCTGAAGCAGATCGGCTTCGTGCGATTGCATCGCGGAGGGATATTGGCCCACGCGCCCCTCGCGGCGGCATAGGCCCTGATCCAGTCGGCGTCATAGCCTCGGTCCGCCAACAGCATCGCTCCCGATTTCAGACGAGACAGGAGCTTACCAGCAAGCCGATTGTCGTGTGACTCACCAGCCGTCAACGCGAGCCGGACAGGCAGGCCGTTCGTATCGACCACTGCATGAACCTTGCTGGTCAGCCCGCCGCGATACCGGCCCATGGATTGATTCCGCGAACGCCTGAGGCAAGTCGCGCCATGGCCCCCCGGATCGCAAGACCCAGAAGACGCCATTGAGGACACGGCGGTCATTCACCCGTGGAACACCACGCGGCTTATTCGGCAGGAACGGCTTGATGGCCGACCACTCAAGATCGGCGAGTTCGTAGCGCATAATTCGAGGCTCCAGTTTGGGAGCTTGAATCGCGCGCCGGGCGCCACAACAACCCGCCACGTCCGTCTTGATAGACACCAATAGCCTGATCTTACTTCCGCGTTCGCGGAGCTAAAGCCGACATAGCCGCATATGCTGTTGGACGCCTCTCGGTCGAAAACGACCCAAAGCGAGCAATTGTATGCTAGTCTTGCGAGCCATCAAACGGACGGTGGGTGATGGCAATGTTGGAAACGGACAAGGTGTTCGCTGGCTCGATTCCGGAAAACTACGACCGCTATATGGTGCCGTTGATTTTCGAGCCGTTCGCCGCAGATTTCGCACAACGAGCGGCGTCCTTGTCGCCAAGCGCGGTTTTGGAAACCGCCGCGGGCACCGGGGGTTGTCCCCCGCGCGTTGGCGCCAAAGCTGTCCCCCGGCGCAAGCTATATCGTAACCGACCTCAACCAGTCGATGCTTGACTACGCCGCTTCGCGACAAGCTCCCGGCAGTCGCATCAAATGGCGCCAAGCGGATGCTCTGGCGCTACCGTTTGAAAATGCGGCCTTCGATCTCGTTTGTTGTCAGTTCGGCGCGATGTTCTTTCCCGACCGCTCATCTGCCTACCGCGAAGCAAAGCGAGTCCTGAAGCCTGGAGGACATTTCTTGTTCAACGTATGGGATCGCATCGAGGAGAATGTGTTTGCGGATGATGTGACGAATGCTCTCGCAAAGATTTTTCCGAACGATCCGCCGCGCTTTCTGGCACGCACGCCGCACGGCTACCACGATACGGCACTGATCCGTAGCGAGCTGGAGGACGCAGGTTTCTCCCGTGTGGTGATCGAGACGAGAGCCGAACAAAGCCGTGCATCCTCGCCACGCGTTCCGGCCGTTGCTTATTGTCAGGGAACTCCTCTTCGCAACGAAATCGAGGCCAGAGACGCGGGAAAACTGGAACGTGCGACCGACTACGCCGCATCCGCGATTGCAGACAGACATGGCAGCGGCGAGGTTGCTGCCAAGATTCAGGCACACGTAATCGTGGCTGTGGTCTAGGTGTTGGAATATCCCGTTCCGGCACTTCGCGACATTCCGCTGCTACGCAGCAACTGCGTCGCTTTCGGAGTGAAGCGGACATGAGCCGAATTTATGGGCACGCGCCCTAGCCGATGACTTCCAGCGCCATCGCCAGCGCATCGCGCACCGTCGCCAGGCGGACCTCGGCGCGGCCGATGGCGCCGTAGTCCTTCTGCTCGTGGCGCGTCGGGCCGCCGCGCCGGGCGACGGCGATATGCACCCGGCCGACTGGCTTTCCAGGCCTGCCGCCGCCGGGGCCGGCGATGCCGGTGCAGGCGATGGCGAGATCGGCTTGGCTTCGGGTCAGCGCGCCTTCGGCCATGGCGCGCGCCACCGCCTCGCTGACCGCGCCGTGGGAGGCGATCAGTGCCGCCGGCACGCCGAGGTCTTCGCTCTTGGCCGCGTTGGAATAGGTGACGAAGCCGCGCTCGATCACGTCGGAGGAGCCGGCGATCGCGGTCAGCGCGCCGGCGATCAGGCCGCCGGTGCAGGATTCGGCGGTGGCGACCTTGAGGCCGCGGGCGCGCGCGGCGGCGAGCAGCGCCTCGGCGCGGGCCAGCAGATCGCGGTCGAACATCAGTACCGTCCCAGGAGCCAGGCGGCCAGTGCCAGGCCCGCCGCCGCGTAAGGCGCAGCCAGCAGGTCGTCGAGCATGATGCCGATGCCGCCGAGCATGGTGCTGTCGGCCCAGCTCGCCGGCCAGGGCTTGAGGATGTCGGCAATGCGGAAGAGCACGAAGCCGATCGCGTAGAGGAGTGGGTCCGCCGGCACCACGACCAGCGTCAGCCACTGCCCGGCGACCTCGTCGATCACCACCGCGCCGGGGTCGGGCTCGGCGCTGCCCAGCAGATAGCGCTGCGCCGCCCATGCGCCGATCGCGATGACCGCCAGGGTCGCGGCGACCAGGGTCGCGGTCCCGCCCCAGCGCTGCAGCTGATAGGCGAACGGCAGCGCGGCGAGCGATCGCCAGGTTCCCGGCGCCCTCGCTGGTAGGTGGCCAGGGCCGTGTCGAGCTCTCCCCGCAGGTGGTGGATCAACCCCATCCGCCAGGCGGTCCCCGCCGGCGGGGCGCGGCCCGGCTCCGCCACCTCCCGGAACGCC
>CAYTWJ010000335.1:0-3703 GCA_964442055.1 uncultured Rhodospirillaceae bacterium
CTGGTGCAGCTGCCCGGCATCGACGATCCCGGCCGCGTCAAGCGCCTGCTCGGCAAGACGGCGAAGATGACCTTCCGCCTGGTCGACACGGCGGCCGATCCCGGCGTGCCGCCGCCGCCCGGCGCCGAGGTCCTGCTCGGCGACGAAGGCGAGCCCGGCGGGCCGCGCAAATGGGTGGTGTTCAAGAAGGTCGAGGTCTCGGGCGACAACCTGGTCGACGCCCAGCCGACCTACGACCAGCGCAGCGGCCAGCCGGTGGTCAGCTTCCGCTTCGATTCCGTCGGCGCCAAGCGCTTCGCCGAGACGACGCGGGCCAATGTCGGCAAGCCGTTCGCCATCGTGCTCGACGAGCGCGTGATCAGCGCCCCGGTGATCCGCGAGCCGATCCTCGGCGGCAGCGGCCAGATCAGCGGCAATTTCACCGTCCAGTCGGCGAACGATCTCGCCGTGCTGCTGCGCGCCGGCGCGCTGCCGGCACCGCTCAAGATCCTCGAGGAACGCACCGTCGGCCCCGATCTCGGCGCCGATTCGATCGCCGCCGGGCGCAACGCGACGATCCTCGGCTTCCTGCTGGTCTGCGCCTACATGGTGGCGGCGTACGGGATGTTCGGCGGCTTCGCCATCGTCGCGCTGGTGCTCAACCTGTTCCTGATCCTCGGCGCGCTGTCGCTGCTGCAGGCGACGCTGACCCTGCCCGGCATCGCCGGCATCGTGCTCACCATGGGCATGGCGGTCGACGCCAACGTGCTGATCAACGAGCGCATCCGCGAGGAGGCCAGGCTCGGCAAGTCGCCGATCGCGGCGATGGATGCCGGGTTCGGCCGCGCCTTCTCGACCATTCTCGACAGCAACCTGACCACGCTCTTGGCCATGGTCGTGCTGTTCGCCATGGGATCGGGGCCGGTGCGCGGCTTCGCGGTCACGATCAGCATCGGCATCGCCACGTCGATGTTCACGGCGATCATGGTGTCGCGCCTGATGATGGTGCAGTGGCTGCGCCGGCGCCGCCCGGCTATGCTGCCGGTCTAGGAGGCGCCGCGCATGTTCCGCCTCCGCCTCATCCCCGACAAGACGGCGATCCCGTTCATGCGCGGGCGCTTCGCCGGCCTGCTCACCTCGGCGGTGCTCAGCATCGCCTCGGTCATCCTGTTCTTCTATCCCGGCCTCAACTACGGCATCGACTTCAAGGGCGGCATCGTCTTCGAGGCGCGCACGGCGGGGCCGGCCGACTTCCCGGCGCTGCGCGGCCTGCTCGGCGGCCTCAATCTCGGCGAGGTGACGCTGCAGGAGTTCGGCTCGGCCCAGGACGTGCTGATCCGCGTCGGCATGCAGGACAACGAGGAGGCGCAGGAGGCGGCGGTGCGCCGCGTCCGCGAGAGCCTGGTCGAGCGATTCCCCGGCACCGAGATCCGCCGCGTCGAGGTGGTCGGCGCCAAGGTCAGCGCCGAGCTGTTCCGCGACGGCCTGATCGCCGTCTCGCTCGCGCTGCTGCTGATGCTGGTCTACATCTGGTTCCGCTTCGAATGGCAGTTCGGGGTCGGCGCCGTCGTCACGCTGGTGCTCGACGTGACCAAGGTGGTGGGCTTCTTCGCCATAACCGGGCTGCAATTCAACCTGGCCAGCGTGGCGGCGCTGCTCACCGTCATCGGCTACTCGATCAACGACAAGGTGGTGGTCTACGACCGCATGCGCGAGAACCTGCGCAAGTACAAGACCATGCCGCTGCGCGAGCTGATCGACCTCAGCATCAACGAGACGTTGTCGCGCACCATCAACACATCGCTCACGACCTTCGTCGCCATGGTGCCGCTGGCGCTGATCGGCGGCGAGGCGGTGCAGGGCTTCGCCCTCGCCATGCTGTTCGGCATCGTCATCGGCACCTCGTCCTCGATCTTCATCGCCGCGCCGATCCTGCTCTTCCTCGGCGAGGGTAGGCTCCGCCGCTCGAGCGCCGTGGTGGAGGCGCCGGGCCGGGCGGGCTGACGCCGGCGGCGCCGATGGACCTGACGCCGCGCACCGCCCCCGGCCGTCAGGTCGTCAACGGCTACGGCGACGGCGGCTTCCGCGTCGCCGGCCGGCGCTGGGAAGGCGGAATCCTCATCTTCGCCGACCGCACGCTGCCCTGGCCGGTGGCCGACGTCACGACGCTGACCGCGGCCGGGCTGGCCGAGGTGATCGTCGCCACGCCGAAGGTCGATCTGCTGCTGCTCGGCTGCGGGCCGCGCATGGTGCCGGTGCCCGCCGAGGTGCGCGATGCGTTGCGCGCCGAACGAATCGTCATCGAGGCGCTCGATACCGGCGCCGCTTGCCGCACCTTCAACCTGCTGATGGCCGAGAACCGGCGCGTCGCCGCGGCGCTCGTCGCCGTCGGCTGAAAACAGTGGCGGGGCCCGCGAGGGCCCCGCCACGACACCACGTCAGCGTGCGCTCAGCCGACGTTCTGCGCCGCCACCATGCAGTAGAGCATGGGCACCGAAAGCATCGTGTTGGTGCGCGAGGTCAGCATCGCCAGGCGCGCCGCCTTGGCCTTGGTGGCGTCGTCGGCCGGCACCAGGCCGAGCGCCTTCTGCTGGTTCGGCCAGATGATGAACCAGACGTTGAACGCCATGATCAGGCCGAGCCACATGCCGATGCCGATGGTCGGCGTCTGCAGCGTCAGCGCCGAAACGAAATAGCCATTGAGCAGCGCGAGGATCAGGCCGGTGACGACCGTCGAGAGCGCCGCCCAGCGGAACCAGAACAGCGCCTCGGGCGCGATGTACTTGGAGACGCCGGGCTTCAGCTCGGCCGGCACTTTCGGCATGGTCGGGATTTGCACGAAGTTGAAGTACCAGAGCAGCCCGATCCACATCACGCCGGATACGACGTGCAGCCAGCGGAACAGGAAGGCGAGGTAGGCGTAGTCGACCGCCCCGACATGGCGGATCAGGAACACGATCGCGGCAAGGACCAGGCCGACGCCGACCGTCTTGTAAAGGTCCTCGAGAATCTTTGCCATGTGGCGAGCTCCCCCTATTTGATGGTACGCGAAGCCCCCCTTCCGGCCTGACTCCCGCGGTATCCTGCCGGGGCGGCCGGTGGCGGCGGCGACTTGCGCGAATGACTTGCAGGATCAAGATAGCACAGGACATGACGGCTTCAAATCGGCGGCCTTGCGTGCAACTTCCGGCCGACGCACCCGCATGACGGGCATCGAAATCGAAGCAGACCGCAATTATTGCGCCGACGCGCTGCGCCGTCTCGACCCGGACCGCTGGCTCACGGCACTGTTCGCGCCGCAAGACCGGCGCGGCGACCTCGTGGCGATCTACGCCTTCAATCTCGAGCTCGCGCTGGTGCGTGAAAGCGTCAGCGAGCCGCTGCTCGGCGATATCCGGCTGCAATGGTGGCGCGACGCCCTCGCCGCCATCCATGCCGGAGACCGGCCGACCCAGCCGGTGGCGCGCGCGCTCGCCGCCGCGATCCGCCGGCGCGGCTTGCCGCAGCCGCTCCTCGCCGGCCTGATCGAGGCCCGCGCGCGCGACCTCGATCCGGCGCCGCCGGCCACTCTCGCCGACCTGGTCGCGTATGCCGAAGCATGCGCGGCGCCGCCGTTGCTGCTGGCCCTCGGCGTCGTCGAGGCGGACGAGGCGGCGGCACGACGCGCCGCCCGGTTCGCCGCCACCGCCTTCGCGCTCGCCGGACTGATGCGCGCCGTGCCGAT
>CAYTWJ010000336.1:0-1385 GCA_964442055.1 uncultured Rhodospirillaceae bacterium
GAAGCCGGACTCGGCGCGAAGGCGGCGGAGAAAAGCGACCAGACCGGCCACGGCCACCGCCGCCGCGCCGTCGTTGGCGATCTCGACCAGGTCTTCGACGGGCGGCGGATCGGGCACGGAACGGGCGAGGCGCGCGGCGACGCCGGCCGCATCCTCCCGCCCGCGGGCCGCGAGGCGCCGGGCCAGGGTTTCCGGCCGGGCGGTGACGGCGACGACGTGCACCGGCGGATGGCGGCGACGGGCCTCCGCGATCACGGTGCGCGAGACGTTGGCGATCACCGTTCGCCTGGCGGCGAGGTCGTCGGCGAGGGCAACCGGCAGGCCATACCGAAGGCCGTGCGCCTGCCAGTGCAGCAGGAAGGCGCCGCCGGCGCGCCAGGCATCGAATTCAGGGGCGGAGAGCGCCTGGTGGTCCTCGCCCCCGGCGCCGACGGCGCGAGTGATCACGCGGCGCGCGAACACGAACCTCGGATCATCGGCCAGCGCCTGCCGTGCGCCGGCGATCAGGGTGTCCTTGCCGGCGCCGCTCGGCCCGACCACCAGGACGAGGGTGCCGCGCCGTTCCTCAGGTTGCTGCGCCATCAGCTAGGGTCTGTAATCCGCCTTGCCGACGATGCGCAAGCGGACGTTCTTGGACAGCCAGTCGATCAGCGCGACAGTGACCAGGATCATGATGATGATGAAGCTGACCTGATTCCAGTCGTTGATGCGGATGCGGTCGCTGAGCTGATGGCCGATGCCGCCGGCGCCGACCACGCCCAGAATGGTGGCATGACGCACGTTCGATTCGAAGTAGTAGAGGACACTGGACAGGAAGATCGGCAACACCTGGGGCAACATGCCGAAACGGGCGACCTGTGCGGCCGTCGCGCCCGTCGCCCGGACGCCCTCGACCTGCCGGCGCTCGATATTCTCCACCGCTTCGGCGAACAGCTTGGCGAAGACGCCGAGATCGCTCATGACGATGGCCAGCACGCCGGCGAACGGGCCGAGGCCGACGACGCTGACGAAGATCAACGCCCAGATCAACGCGTCGACGCCGCGCAGGCCGTCAAACAGCCGGCGCAGCGAGAAGTGCACGAGCATACTGGCGACCATGCTCCTGGCACCGAGGAAGCCGAGCGGCAGCGCCAGCAGCGCCGCCGCCAGCGTGCCGAGAAGGGCGATCGCCAGAGTCTCGATCAGGCCCCAGGCGAAGTCGCCCAGCCAGCCGCCGTGCGAGGGCGGGAACATGAAGCCGACGAGCCAGCCGAGCTTGGCGAGGCCGGCCCAGATACGCGCCGGCGAGAAGTCGGTCCACCACAGGCTGAACGCAACCGCGGTCGCGAACAGGCCCCAGCCGAGCCAGCGGCCGACCCGCTCGACCGGCGGCGCGCCGAAGGCGG
>CAYTWJ010000336.1:1395-3699 GCA_964442055.1 uncultured Rhodospirillaceae bacterium
CGGCGGGTTTCGGCAAGCGCCTCGGGCGAAAGCAGGGCGGCGTCGCGCATCAGACCAAGTTCTCCCTGCCGATCAGCTGGTGGCGCAGTCTCTCGCAAGCCATGTCGATCAGGGCGACGGTGGCGACTATGAGGAGGACGAGGGCGCTGATGTCGGTGTAGATGAACTGGCGGATCACGGTGTAGAGCTCGATGCCGATGCCGCCCGCTCCGACGAAGCCCAGGATCGCCGCCGAGCGGACGTTGATCTCGAAGCGCAGGAGGGCGTACGAGGCGAAATTTGGCAGCACCTGCGGCACCACGGCATAGCGCATCACCTGGAACCAGTTGCCGCCCGCCGCGCGCACGCCCTCGATGGGGCGGGAATCGACGTTCTCATTGGCCTCCGCGAAGAGCTTGCCGAGCGCGCCGAAGGTGTGCACGGCGATGGCCAGCACCCCGGGCAGCGGCCCGAGCCCGAAAGCGAAGACGAAGATCAGCGCGTAGACGAGCTCGGGCACCGCCCGCGCGAGTTCGAGCAGGCGGCGCGTCGCGAAGTAGAGCCAGCGGCCGGCGACCAGGTTGCGCGAGGCGGGGAAGCTCAGCAGGAAGCCGCCCGCGGCGCCCAGCAGCGTGCCGAGGAAGGCCATCACCACGGTGTCGAAGAGCAGCGCGAGCCATTTGCGCCAGCCCCAGAACCACTCGGCCAAGTCGTGGGGCAGCGAAGCGAGACCGAGCGGCGGCAGCGTGCGTCCGGCATAGTCGAGGGCGTTGGGCAGGCCTTCGGCGAAGCGTGCCGGGCTCACCTCGGCGACGACGCCCGAGCCCACCACTGCGGCCGCCAGAAGTACGGCCGACAAGGCGTCGCGCCGCCTTTTGGCGCGGGCCGCTTCGCGCCGCGCTGCCTCGAAACGCCCGACGGCGTCCTGCGGCGCAGCCGGCGAAAACGCGATCACGGTCGACATGGATGCGGGATCTGAAGTACGGCGCGGGCTTCACGCGCCCGCGCCGCAGCGTTGGCTCAGCTCGAGCGGCGCAAGCGCTCGTTTTCCTTGATCAGCTTGAGGATGTCGACGTAGTTGTCGTGCGTCACCGGCGCGAGGCCCTTGGCCTTGCCGTCGGTCAGCGCCTTCCAGGCCTCCGGGTCCTTATCCGGCAACGCGAGCACCACGCGCTTGATGTCGGCCTTCATCGCCTCGGGCAGGCTCTTGAGCAGGGTGTAGGGGCTTTCCGGCAGCTTGGGCGATTCCCAGATCACACGCAGCGCGCCCTTGGGGACCATGCCCTTGCCTTCCATACGCGCGAAGTTGCTTCGCGCCTCGTTGCGGTACCAGGTGACGGCCGCGTCGTAGGTGCCGTTGACCACGGCCAGGACCCCGTTCTCGTGGCTCCCGGCGAAGCCGGTCTTGCCGAAGAACTGGTCGGGGACGATGCCGCTCTGGCGCAGGTAGAAGTTCGGCACCTGGTAGCCCGAGGTCGAATTCGGGTCGGCGAAGGCCAGCGTCTTGCCCTTGAGGTCGTTCATCGTCTTGTAGGGGCTGTCGCTCCTGACCACCATGACCGATGAATACATCGCGTTGCCGACATCGTCGGTGGTAACGGCGAAGGGCTCGACGTTGCCGCCGGTCACCTCGTAGGCCTTGGCGTACGAGGCGGGGCCGAAATAGGCCATCTCGGCCTTCTTGGCGCGCATCGCCTCGATCGTTCCGGCGTAGTCGCTCGCCGTCGTCAGCTTGACCTTGACCCCGAGCTGGCGCTCGAGATAGCCGACGAACTTGGCGTGGCGCGCGACCAGGTCGGCTTGGTTCTCCGAGGAGATGACGCTGATATTGACGGTCGGATAGTCCTTGCGCCAGTCGGCGGCAACAGCCGGCTGCAAGCCGGCGGTGAAAACTGCGACGAGCGCCGCGGTGGCGAGAGTCCGTCGGTCGATCATAGTGCCTCCTATCTGGTCAGATGACGAACGCGGGGACGATCCTTCAGCCCGAGACCGCGATGCGCGACGGTTCCTGCCAGCCGGCGAGGCTGGTCGAGGTCACCGCCTCGTCGAAGTCGCCGTCGGCGGCGCCGTAGATCTCGGTCGCCGCGGCGCGGGTGAGCTGCGCCGGCACGCCGTCGAAGACGACGCGTCCACCCGCCATGCCGACGATGCGGTCGCAGTAGGCGCGGGCGGTGTCGAGTGTGTGCAGGTTGCAGATGACGGTAATGCCGTCCTCGCGGTTGATGGCGCGCAGGGCTTCCATCACCAGGGTGGCGTTGCGCGGGTCGAGCGAGGCGATCGGCTCGTCGGCCAGCAGCAGCTTCGGCTCTTGCAGCATCGCCCGGG
>CAYTWJ010000337.1:0-3664 GCA_964442055.1 uncultured Rhodospirillaceae bacterium
GCGGCGGCATCGGCGTTGGTCGCCTTGCTGTCGTTGACGAAGCGCACGCCGTCGATCTCGCCGACCCGCTCCATGCGGTGGGCGAGGCCGGGGAAGGAGGCGAGCCCGCGCAGGATTTCGGCCGCGCCGAGGCCGAGCGCCTGCGCCGAGGCATAGGCGGCGGCGGCGTTCTGCCAGTTGTGCGCGCCGGGCAAGCTGGGCAGCGCGTCGATGCGACCCACCCCGGCACCGTCCTCGCACAGCAGGCCGTCGGCGACCGAGACGCCTTTCGCCAGCCGCCGGCCGATCGCCACCGGCACCACGCGCGCGCCGCCGGAAAGCTCGGCGGCGATGCGCGCGCCGTGCTCGTCGTCGACGCCGATCACCGCGGTGTCGCCCGGCCCTTGCCGCGCGAAGATGCGGCGCTTGAGCGCCACGTAGCCTTCCATCGAGCCGTGGCGGTCGAGATGGTCGGGCGTGACGTTGAGCAGCACCGCGACATCGGCGTGCCAGGACGGCGCCAGGTCGAGCTGGAAGGACGACATTTCGAGCACGTAGGTGCCGTCGGCGCCGAGCGGGGCGAGCGCCAGCGCCGCCGTGCCGATGTTGCCGCCGACCTCGACGGCGCGGCCGGCCTCGCGCAGGAGGTGCCCGATCAGCGCCGTCGTCGTCGACTTGCCGTTGGTGCCGGTGACCCCGATCAGCTTGGCCGGCAGCCGCTCGCCGAGCAGCAATTCGATGTCGCCAATTACCGGCACCTGCGCCGCCCGCGCCCAGCGCACCGCCGGGTGCGGGGCCGGGTGGGTGAGCGGGATGCCGGGCGCGAGCACCAGCGCCGCGGCGCCGGCGAAGCCGCCGGCCAGCGGGTCGGCGAGCGCCAAGCCGGCGGCCGAAGCGGCGGCGCGGGCGCCCTCGCCGTCGTCCCAGGCGACGACGCGGGCGCCGCCGGCATGAAGCGCGCGCGCCGCGGCGAGGCCGCTGCGGCCGAGGCCGAAGACGCCGACGATGCGATCGCGATAGCGGCGGACCGGGATCATCCCCTCACCTCAGCTTGAGCGTGGAGAGCCCGGCCAGGGCGAGGATGACGGCGATGATCCAGAAGCGGATGACGATGGTCTGCTCGGCCCAGCCCTTCTGCTCGAAATGGTGGTGCAGCGGCGCCATGCGGAAGACGCGGCGGCCAGTGAGCTTGAACGACAGCACCTGCACGATGACCGACACCGTCTCAAGCACGAACAGCCCGCCGATGATGGCCAGCACCAGCTCGTGCTTGGTGACGACGCTGATCGCGCCGAGCGCGCCGCCGAGCGACAGCGAGCCGGTGTCGCCCATGAACACCATCGCCGGCGGCGCGTTGAACCAGAGGAAGCCGAGGCCGGCGCCGACCAGGGCGCTGCAGAAGACGGCGAGCTCGCCGCTGCCGGGCACATGCTGGATCTGCAGGTAGTTGGAGAACACCGCGTTGCCGACCAGGTAGGCGATCAGGGCGAAGCTCGCCGAGGCGATCATCACCGGCACGATGGCCAGGCCGTCGAGCCCGTCGGTCAGGTTGACCGCGTTCGAGGCGCCGACCATGACCAGCGCGGCGAACGGCAGCATCAGCCAGCCGAGATCGAGCAGCACGTCCTTGAAGAACGGCACCGCCAGGCTGGTGTCGAGCGGCGAGCGGGTGATGGCGATGATCCACAGCGCGGCGGCGCCGCTGATCAGCACTTGCAGCGCCAGCTTGAGCTTTCCCGGCACGCCCTTCGGGCTGTACTTGCTGACCTTGAGGTAGTCGTCGGCGAAGCCGACGGCGCCGAAGCCGATGGTCACCAGCAGCACCGCCCAGACGTAGCGGTTGGTGAGGTCGGCCCAGAGCAGCGTGCCGGCGGCGACGGCGAGCAGGACCATGAAGCCGCCCATGGTCGGCGTCCCCTTCTTGGTCAGCAGGTGGCGCTGCGGGCCGTCGTCGCGGATCGGCTGGCCCTTGCCCTGCTTGGCGCGCAGCCAGTCGATGATGCGGTTGCCGAAGGCGAAGCAGATGACCAGCGCGGTGAGCACCGCGCCGCCGCTGCGGAAGGTCAGGTAGCGGAACAGGTTGAAGACCGTGAATTCGTCGGCCAGCGGATAGAGGAGGTGGTAGAGCATGAGCCGCCGCCTAGCCGTTGGCCGCCCGCCGCGGCGCGCTGTCCGGCGCCAGCAGCCGCTCGACGATCAGCCCCATGCGGCTGCCGTAGGAGCCCTTGACCAGCAGCACGTCGCCGGGGCGCAGCGCCTCGCGCAAGGGTGCAGTCAACTCGTCGGAATTGGCCGCGTGCACTGCCCGCTTGGCCTTGGGCAGCGCCTCGTGCAGAAGGCGCATCATCGGCCCGGCGGTGAAGACGAGGTCGATGCGCTGCGCCGCCAGATCGGCAGCGAGCTCGGCGTGCAGCCGCGCCGATTGCGGCCCGAGCTCGAGCATATCGCCGAGCGCGGCGATGCGCCGGCCGCGCGGCCCGACCCCGGTGCCGGCCAGCGTTTCGAAGGCGGCTCGCATGCTGACCGGGCTGGCGTTGTAGCTGTCGTCGATCAGCTCGACGGTGCCGCCGCGCAGCTCGACCTGATGGCGCCGCCCGCGGCCCTTCGGCGGCGTCATCCGCGCCAGCGCCAGCCCGACCAGGCCGAGATCGGCGCCGACCAGCGTCGCCGCCAAGAGCACGGCAAGCGAATTCATCACCCAGTGCCGGCCGGGCGTGCCGATCTTGTAGGTGATGGCCTGGCCGTCGATGTCGGCCGAGACGCACGAACAGGCCGGATGGAGCGCGTGGTTGATCAGCCGCGCCGTCGCCTCGGGATGGCTGCCGAAGCCGAACACGCGGCCGACGCCGGCCTCGGCGGCGCGCTGGGCCAGATGGGCGTAGAGCGGATTGTCGCGGTTGAGCACCGCCGCCCCGCCGGGCTCGAGGCCGAGGAAGATCTCGGCCTTGGCGTCGGCGATGGCGCGCACGGTCGGGAAATGCTCCATGTGCACCGCCTCGACCGTCGTGATGACCGTGACGTGCGGCCGCACCAGGCGGGTGAGCGGGGTGATCTCGCCGGCATGGTTCATGCCGATCTCGAACACGCCGTACTGGGTCTGCGCCGGCATGCGGGCGAGCGACAGCGGCACGCCCCACAGGTTGTTGAAGCTGCCTTCCGAGGCATGGGTCGCGCCCTGCTCGCCAAGGCAGAGCCTGAGCGCCTCCTTGGTGCCGGTCTTGCCGACGCTGCCGGTGACGGCGATGATTCGCGCCGCGGCGCGCTGGCGGGCGGCGCCGGCCAGGCGGCTCAGCGCCGCCAGCGTATCGTCGACCACGAGCAGCGGCGCGCCGGCGGGCAGGCCCTCGGGGATCCGGCTGACCATCGCCGCCGCCGCGCCCGCGGCGAGCGCGGCGGCGGCGAAGTCGTGGCCGTCGAAGCGCGGGCCCTTCAGCGCCACGAAGAGGTCGCCGTAATCGACGTTGCGGCTGTCGATCGACACGCCGCTCGCCACCCAGTCGAGCGGCGCCCGGCCGCCGGTCGCGGCGGCCGCCTCGCTTGCGGTCCACAGGGCGAAGGGCTCGCTCATGCCCGCGCCTCCGCCGCCAGTGCCGCCGCCGCGGCGCGCACCACCGCGGCGTCGTCGAAGGGACGCACCTCGGCGCCGACGAGGCAGTGCTCGATCGTCGCCATCCTCTGCGCCGCG
>CAYTWJ010000338.1:0-3642 GCA_964442055.1 uncultured Rhodospirillaceae bacterium
ATCACTTCTCCTACGGAGACGAGCGTGCCCAGCTGGTCGAGCGCATGCGTCGGGGGTTGCGCGAGGCGCTGGTCGAGCTGTGGGAGACGCGGCCGCCCGGTCTGCCCTACCGCACACCGGACGAGGCGCTGGTGATGGCCTCGATCGTCGAGAAGGAAACCGGGCGCGCCGAGGAGCGTCCCCTGGTCGCCAGCGTCTTCGTCAATCGGCTGCGCCGCGGCATCAGGTTGCAGTCCGACCCCACCGTCATCTACGGCCTGACCGGCGGGCGCGGCCCGTTCGAGCGGGCGCTGACGCGCGCCGATCTCGATGAGGCGACGCAGTGGAACACCTACCGCATCGACGGTCTGCCGCCGACGCCGATCGCCAACCCCGGCCGTGCCAGCCTGCAGGCGGCGCTGCGACCGGCCGAGACCAACTATCTCTATTTCGTCGCCGACGGTTCGGGCGGACATGCCTTCGCCGCCACGCTCGACGAGCACAACCGCAACGTGCGGCTCTGGCGCCGGCAGCAGAACGGGCGGCGCTAGTCCTTGTCCGGCAGGCGGCGCGTAAACCAGTCGATCAGGCGGTCCGGCAGGGCGGCGAGCAGCCACACCGCCGCGTAGAGCGGCAGCGGGAAGGCGATGCGGCCGCGGTCGCGCTCGAGCCCGCGCCGGATCGACCGCGCCGCCTGCTCGGCGTCGATCAGGAACGGCATCGGGAAGCCGTTGCGTGCGCTCATCCGGCTGCGCACGAAGCCCGGGCAGACCACCGAGAGGCGCAGCCCGTCGCGGGCGATGCGGCCGCGCAGCCCCTCGCCGTAGACGCGGACGGCCGCCTTGCTGGCGGAATAGGCCGCGGCGCCCGGCATGCCGCGGAAGGCGGCAAGCGACGCGACGATGGCCAGCTGGCCGCGCCGACGTGGCGCCATGCAGGCGATCGCCGGGTGCAGGGTGTTGAAGACGCCCTCGACGTTGACGGCGAAAATGTCGCGCACATGGGCGTCGATGCCGGCGAGATCGCGCAGACCCGACGAGACTCCGGCATTGGCGATGACCAAATCGAGCGGCGCCGCGGCGTCGGCGCGGGCGACGAAGGCGGCCATTGCGGCGCGGTCGGTGACGTCGACGATGTCGGCCAGCACCGCCGCGCCACGCCCGCGGCATCGGCCGGCCACATCGGCAAGCCGCGCGGCATCGCGTCCGGTCAGCGCCATCGTGACGCCCGCGGCGGCGTATTCCAGCGCCAGCGCCTCACCGATGCCGCTGGAGGCGCCGGTGATCAGGAGCGACTGGGCCGGGGCGGCGGGCGGCATGGCGGCAACGGCGGGCGTAGTTGTTGGCGGGCCTTGCGGATTATATAGTCCGCCGCCGGGGCAGCCATCCCGGGATGGCGGACAAGCGGGGGTGCGGTGAAGCTGGCAAGCATGACCGGGTTCGCCCGGGCCGAGGGCCATGCCGGGGGCCAGTCGTGGACCTGGGAAGTCAAGAGCGTCAACGGCCGCGGACTCGACCTGCGCTTTCGTTTGCCGTCCGGCTTCGACGCCATCGAGCTGCCGGCCCGCCGCCTGGCCGGCGAGCGCCTCAAGCGCGGCAACGTCAACATCAATCTGCAACTCGGCCCGAGCGCGGCCGGCGCCGCCTATCGCGTCAACCGCGAGCTCTTGCGCGAGCTTGCCGCCATCGCCGGCGAGGCGGCGGGCTGGATCGACGCCGCGCCGCCGCGCCTCGACGGCCTGCTCGGCTTGCGCGGCGTGATCGAGACGGTCGAGCAACCCGAGGACGAGGCGACGGTGGCGGCGCGCGAAGCGGCGCTTCTCGGCAGCCTGGTGCTGGCACTCGACCGGCTGGTCGCGGCGCGCTCGGCCGAGGGCCTGCAGATCGCCAGCGTGCTGCGCGAACTCGTCGATCAGATTGAGCAGCTGGTGACGACAGCGCGCGCCTCCGCCGCGGCGCGGCCCGAGGCGCTGCGCGCCCGGCTTGCCGGGCAGCTCGCCATGCTGCTCGACGCCGCGCCGCCGCTACCGCCCGAGCGGCTGGCCCAGGAGCTCGCCTTGCAGGTGACGCGCGTCGACGTGCGCGAGGAGCTCGATCGCCTGGCGGCGCACGTCGCCGGCGTGCGCGAGCTGATCGAAGGGGGCGACGCGGCGGGCGTCGGCCGCCGCCTCGACTTCCTCGCCCAGGAGCTCAACCGCGAGGCCAACACGCTGTGCTCGAAATCGGCCGACGTCGCGCTGACCCGCATCGGCCTCGACCTCAAGCTCGCCATCGACCGCTTCCGCGAGCAGGTGCAGAACGTCGAATAGGAGCCGCATGAGCGCGCCGATCGAGATCGCCCGCCGCGGGCTGATGCTGGTGCTGTCCTCGCCCTCGGGCGCGGGCAAGACGACGATCTCGCGCCGCCTGCTCGAGATGGACGACAACCTGGCGCTGTCGGTGTCGGTGACGACGCGGCCGCAGCGGCCGGGCGAGGTCGACGGCGTCGATTACCGCTTCATCGATCCGGTCGAGTTCAACCTGATGGTCAACCGCCAGCAGCTGCTCGAGCATGCCAAGGTCTTCGACCATTACTACGGCACGCCGGCGGCGCCGGTGGCGCAGCGCCTCGGCGTCGGGCTCGACGTGCTGTTCGATATCGACTGGCAGGGCACGCAGCAGCTCAAGCAGAAGGCGCGCGACGACCTGGTCAGCATCTTCATCCTGCCGCCGTCGACGCGCGAGCTCGAGCAGCGGCTAAAGGCGCGGGCGCAGGATGCGCCCGAGGTGGTGGCGCGGCGGATGAGCAAGGCGGCCGACGAGATCAGCCACTGGGCGGAATACGACTATGTGGTGGTCAACGACGACGTCGAGCGCTGCCTGAACAACGTCTACGCCATCCTGCTCGCCGAGCGCCTGCGCCGCGAGCGCCAGACCGGGCTCCTCGATTTCGTCAAGCGCCTGCGCGAGGGGCAGTAACCGCCGCCAGCGCCCGCGCCAGCGCGCAGAACTCGGCCACCGAAAGCGCCTCGGCGCGCCGCGTCGGCGCGATGCCGGCGGCGGCGAGCAGCGCCTCGGGCTCGGCGGCGAGCGCGCGCAAGGAAGCGCGCAGCATCTTGCGCCGCTGGCCGAAGGCCGCCTGCGTCACCGCCTCGAGCGTCCCCCGCTCGCAGGGCGCCAGCGGCGCGGCGCGCGGCGTCAGCCCCACCAGCGTCGAGGTGACCTTGGGCGGCGGGGTGAAGGCGCGCGGCCCGATGTCGAACAGGAGGCGCACCTCCATCAGCCATTGCGTCAGCACGCTGAGACGGCCGTAGGCCTTGCTGCCGGGGCGGGCGGCCAGGCGTTCGGCCACCTCCTTCTGGAACATCAGCGTATAGCTTTCGAACAGACTGGGCCGGGCCAGCCATTTCAGCAGCAGCGCGGTGGCGATGTTGTAGGGCAGGTTGGCGACCAGCTTGGCCGGCGGCGCGACCAGCGCCGCCTCGTCGACGGCGAGCGCGTCCCCGGCGATCACCTCGAGCCGGCCGGGATAGGCCGGCGCCAGTTCCGCCAAAGCGGCAATGCAGCGCGCGTCGCGCTCGACCGCGACCACGCGCCGGGCGCCGGCGGCGAGCAGCGCGCGGGTCAGCCCGCCGGGACCGGGGCCGATTTCGAGCACGTCGTGTCCGGCCAGCGGCGCGGCGGC
>CAYTWJ010000339.1:0-3614 GCA_964442055.1 uncultured Rhodospirillaceae bacterium
AAGGCCACACCGAGCTCTATCGCGGCGCCGAGTACGTGGTCGATTTCCTGCCCAAGGTGAAGATCGAGGTGGTGCTCGACGACGCGCTGCTCGAGCGCGCGGTCGAGGCGATCACCCAGGCCGCGCGCACCGGGCGCATCGGCGACGGCAAGATCTTCATCAGCAACGTCGAGGAAGCCATCCGCATCCGCACCGGCGAGAAGGGCCGCGACGCCGTCTGAGCGGCGGCCAGCAACAGGCTCAACAAGCAGCAACCCAAAAAGGGAAGAAGACGATGTCTGACGCCAAGACCGTTATGAAGATGATCAAGGACAAGGAGGTCAAGTTCGTCGACCTCCGCTTCACCGACCCGCGCGGCAAGTGGCAGCACCTGGCCATGGACGCGGGCGTGGTCGACGAGGACATGCTCGTCGAGGGCGTGATGTTCGACGGCTCGTCGATCGCCGGCTGGAAGGCGATCAACGAATCCGACATGACGCTGAAGTTCGACCTCGACGCGGTGACCATGGACCCGTTCGCGGCGCAGAGCACGATGGTGATCTTCTGCGACGTGCTCGAGCCGGCCACCGGCGAGGCCTACGGCCGCTGCCCGCGCGGCCTGGCCAAGCGCGCCGAGGCCTATGTCAGCTACAGCAAGATCGCCGACACCGCCTATTTCGGCCCCGAGGCCGAGTTCTTCGTCTTCGACGACGTGCGCTTCAAGGTGTCGATGAACGAGACCTTCGTCTACATGGACGACATCGAGGGCCCCTACAACACCGGCAAGGCCTACGAGGGCGGCAACATGGGCCACCGCGCCCCGATCAAGGGCGGCTACTTCCCGGTGGCGCCGATCGACCAGGGCGGCGACCTGCGCTCGGAGATGCTCGCCACCATCGCCGAGATGGGCGTCAAGGTCGAGAAGCACCACCACGAGGTGGCGCCGAGCCAGCACGAGCTCGGCATCGTCTTCGCCAACCTGGTCAAGTGCGCCGATGCCATGCAGATCTACAAGTACTGCGTGCACAACGTCGCGCATTCCTACGGCAAGACCGCGACCTTCATGCCCAAGCCGATCAAGGGCGACAACGGCTCGGGCATGCACGTGCACCAGTCGCTGTGGAAGAACGGCAAGCCGCTGTTCGCCGGCTCGGCCTACGCCGATCTCTCCGAGACGGCGCTCTACTACATCGGCGGCGTCATCAAGCACGCCAAGGCGATCAACGCCTTCACCAACCCGACCACCAACTCCTACAAGCGCCTGATTCCCGGCTTCGAGGCGCCGGTGCTGCTCGCCTATTCGGCGCGCAACCGCTCGGCCTCCTGCCGCATCCCCTTCTCGGCCAGCCCCAAGGGCAAGCGCGTCGAGGTCCGCTTCCCCGACCCGGCCGCCAACCCCTATCTCGGCTACGCGGCGATGCTGATGGCCGGCCTCGACGGCATCCAGAACAAGATCCATCCGGGCGACCCGATGGACAAGAATCTCTACGACCTGCCGCCCGAGGAGCTGAAGAATGTGCCGCAGGTCTGCGGCTCGCTGCGCGAGGCGCTCGGCTGCCTCGACGCCGACCGCGAGTTCCTGAAGAAGGGCGGCGTCTTCAGCGACGACCTGATCGACAGCTACATCGAGCTGAAATGGGAGGAGATCTACGCGTTCGAGCACACGCCGCATCCCATCGAGTACCAGATGTACTACAGCGTCTGAGTTCGGTCTGGCGTAGCGTCACTCAGCGGCCGCCGGGCAACCGGCGGCCGCTTTTTTGCGCGCGCGTGCCGCTCAAGCGAACTCCGCCGCGCCGCGCATCGCGACGAAGCCGTCGGCCCCGGCCACCCACAGATCGAGGTGCTGCTCGCCGGCCGGGCATGCGGCAAGCGTGAAGGGCGCGGTGTCGAGCACCGGGCGCTGGCCGCGGAACGAGAAGGCCGTCACCCGCCGCGCCGGCCAGTGGCGGCAGCCGAGATCGAGCATCAGGGTCGCCAGCAGCGGCCCGTGCACCACCAGCCCGCCATAGCCCTCGACCTCGCGCGCATAGTCGCGGTCGTAGTGGATGCGGTGGCCATTGAAGGTCAGCGCCGAATAGCGAAAGAGCAGGACCGGGTCGGGCGTAACCGTCTCCGCGGCCGTGGCCTCGGCCGAGGCGGGCTCGCCCGGCCGCTCGGCGCCGCCGGGCCCAATCGCGGGCCGGTAGACGATGTCGTGCTCGTCCTCGATGGCGAGCCCGGCCGCGCCGGAAATCTCGTGGCGCACGGTGACGAAAACCAGCCGCCCCGAGCGCCCGCTCTTCTCCTCGATCGCGGTGATGGTCGAGGTGCGGCGCGCCGTCTCGCCGAGCCGGAGCGGCGCGCGGAAGCGCACCCGGCTGCCCGCCCACATGCGCCGCACCGTGCCGAGCGGCGGCAGGAAGCCGCCAAGCGCCGGGTGGCCGTCGCGGCCCAAGGCGCCGCGCGGCGCGAACTGCCAGAAATAGAGCCAGTGCCAGAGCGGCGGCAGCGCGTCGCCGTCGCTTAAATCCGGCTCGCGGCCGAGCGTCGCCTGCATGGCGCGCGCCCGTTCGGCCAGCAGCCGGTCCTCGCTCTCCTGCCGGCGCCCGACCCAGTCCCGGATGGCAAAGTCCGCGCTCATCGCCGCCTCCCCGCTCCGCCCGCGCGCTCCGAAGACCCTATAATCGCCAGGCGCCGCGCTCCCTGTCGATGCCCCGCCGCCGAAGGGCGGCGGGCGGGATCGGCCGGGCGCCGCCGATGAGACGGGGGTCCGACATGGAACAGCAGATGCAGACCGCAAGCCGCCTGATCGACAGCGCCACCCAGTTCGCGGTCGCCTACGGCTTCCAGATTCTCGGCGCCCTGGTGGTGCTGATCGTCGGCCTGAAGATCGCCGACTGGGCCGGCACACGGCTCGCCCGCTTCGCCGAGGCGCGGCAGATCGATGTCACGCTGGCGCACTTCCTCGGCAACGTGGTCAAGCTCGTCCTGGTGGCGCTGGTCGTCATCGTCACGCTCGGCAATCTCGGCATCGCCATCACGCCGCTGATCGCCATGGTCGGCGCCGGCGCCTTCGGCGCCACGCTGGCGATCCAGGGCCTGCTGGCCAATTACGGCGCCGGCGTGTCGATCATCGTCAGCCGGCCGTTCGTCGTCGGCAACACCATCGCGGTGCAGTCGGCAAGCGGCGTCGTCGAGCACGTGTCGCTGTCGACCACCACGCTGATCGGCGAGGACGGCGAGCGCATCCTGGTGCCCAACCGGCGCATCGTCGGCGAGATCATCGTCAATTCCGATACCTGGCGCATCGTCGAGAGCGAGATCGCGGTCGCCGCCGGTAGCGACGTGGCGCGGGCGACGGCCGCTTTGCGCGAGGCGGTGGGGCGCCTGCCCGGGATCGCCGCCACGCCGGCGCCGCAGTTCGGCCTGCACGATTTCATCCCCGGCGGGATCGTGCTGGGCTTGCGCGTCTGGGTGCCGAGCCGGCGCTATTTCGAGTTCCGCTACGCGGTCAACGAGGCGGCGCTGGCCGCCTTGCGCGGTGCCGGCATCGCGCTGATGGCTCCGCCGGCCCTCGACCTGGCGGCGCTGAAGCGGCCGGAGAAGGGTCAGGCGTCCTGAATCGCCGCCCTGACCTTGGCCTTGAGCTCATC
>CAYTWJ010000340.1:0-3592 GCA_964442055.1 uncultured Rhodospirillaceae bacterium
CGCCGTCTGGTCGCGCTCGAAGGGCAACACGCCGCGCCCGATTCGCTGCGGCGGCTTGCGGCGCTGCTGCCTGCCGACGCGGACGCCATGCACGCCGTGGCCGATCGGCTGCGGCTGTCGAACCGCGAGCGCGAACGCCTCGTCGGCCTGGCCGACGGCCGCCGGCAGGTGCAGCCGGGCCTGAGCGCGAAGGATATGCGCCGCCTGGTCTACCGGATGGGCAGCGAGCGCTTCCGCGACGTCGTTCTCATCGCCTGGGCCGAGGGCCGCGTCGATGACGGCGCGCCGCTGCTCGCGCTGGCGGCGAGCTCGCCGCCGCCCGCCTTCCCGCTGCGCGGGGCGGACGCGCTGGCGCTCGGCGTGCCGCACGGCAAGCAGGTCGGCGATCTGCTCCGCGACGTCGAGCGCTGGTGGGAAGAGGGGGACTATCGCGCCTCGCGCGAGGCCTGCCTCGACGAGCTTCGCCGCCGCGCCGGCGCCTGCGCGCGGCGCCGCCGGGCCAGCGACCAGCCGAGCAGCCAGCCTTCCTCGCGTTCGACTGCGGCCGCCGCCCTGCCGTGCAGATGGCGCGGCCGCGCCAGCGCGCGCGCAAGCCGGCCGGCGCGCGCCTCGCCGATCAGCCAGTCGCGCAGCGCCGCGACCTGGCGCGCGTCCTTGACGCGATGGCGCTGCCGCCGCATCGGGGCGAGCGACGGCCACGCTTCGGCGAAGACGATGCCGCGGCAGGCGCGCGCCCAGCGGGTCTCGAACGGCCAGAAGCGCACGCGCCCCGCCAGGCGCGGATGGCGCGCCAGGCGATGCAGCGCGGCAAGCCCGGTCAGCATCTGCCCGCCGACCGCGCCGCGGCCGCCGAGCTGCCAGCAGCCCATCGGCTGCCAGCCGAGGCGGCGCAGCCAACATTCGGCCTGGCGATATTCCGCGATGCGGGCGTTTTGGCGCGGCGGCTTGGCGAGCGGCAGGTCGCGGCCGGCGCGATCGCGCGGCGCGAACCAGAAGGGGCCGGCCGCCTGGCCGAGGCGGCGGTTGAGCGCGGCGGCGACGTCGAAGCGGTTGTTGTCGCCGCTCGGCCGATCAACAAGCAGACCGGCGATCATCGCCGCGGTGGCACGTCCGCCGCCGAGGCCGCTGCCGGCGGGATAGCCGAGCGGGAAGTCGAAGGCGACGAGCGCGTTGCCGGCGTGCAGCGCCAACAGGCGCAAGAGGCGCGCGCAGGCGGCGTGACGGCTGCGGAAATATTCCGGCGCCGAGCGGCGCCGGGCATTGGCCCAGGCAAGCCAGCAGCGATCGGGCGACGCGCGGCGCGGGCCGAGATCGGCGGCAGCCGACCAGTCGACCGCGATGACGAGGTCGAACCTGGGCGGCGGTTTGGGGGCAGGAGGGGGAGGACGGATCGAAAAAAGCCGGCGACCGCTACTCAACGCCTTGCGAAACGATGCTTTTCGGATGGAAAGAGCTGGCGGGATGAGAGGTCGGTCGCCGACCGGCAGGAGAACTCGAGCTCCACGCCGGCGCCGTCAGGTGGTCGTCGGCGTGGAGCTCGAGACCGCCGTTACCGCTTCTTCTTCGCGGCCTTCTTCTTGCCGGCCTTTTTCTTCGCGGCCTTCTTCTTTGCAGCCATGATCTCCCTCCATAGGAAACGCGGCATACGCCGCATCAGCTTGTCGAGAAGTTATCCCTCCGACACCATAAACGTAGCATATTGCATTCGAATTAACCACTAAATCTTGCGCAAACCACACAACGAACGCGCAATCGGTCGTCGAGTGCGCGAGTCGCGCGTCAGTTTGAGCTACTTCACACGTGCCTATTGCGCTCGACGAGACGGCGAAAACATCGGTGGAGAAGCACTCGCAGCGACGATGCGATGCCGCCGGTTCAGTTGGCGTACTTGACCAGGCGGCCTTTCGCCGTGCGGACCTGATCGCCATCCTTGATGCGCGTGTAGTCGAGTTCCATGCCGTTGCCGGTCAATGTGCGCTGATAAATCTGCAGCTCGAAGCCGCCGTTCGCGTCCACCGCCATCGAGTTGACGGTCAAGGTCTGGCCGCGCAGCGTCGCCCAGGCGAAGGGGCCGGCCAGCGGATCGGTCGCTTCGCGCGCCCGCCAGACGTTCGGCTTGCCCGTCGGCACGAAGGTCATCGAGGTGGTCTTGTTCACCGGCGTGGGATTGTCCGCCGGACCCTTCTGGCGCTGGATCGTCGTCCAGGTGATGGCGAAGCCGTCGCCCTCCGGGCGGATGTGCACGTCGAGATCGCGCGAGCTGACCTGGAAGTGCACGCTGATCTCGCTTTCCGAGAGGCCGCCACCCTGCCAGCGGCCGTAGAAGGCGGCGATGCCGACCTCGCGCGCCAGGGCGGCGCCGGCCGCCAGCACGCCGGCCGCGAGCGCGAATGCCGCGAGGGCGCGGCGAGAAAACAACCTGGTCATCATCGTTCGCCTCCTTCTCTGACTCCGACCGGCGCGCGAGAGCTTCGACTTCGCCGGCGACTCGCTAGGGCCATGTCACCACCGGCGGCAGCGACATCAGAATCGCCTCGGGGTTGCCGCCGGTCTTCAAGCCGAAGGCGGTGCCACGGTCGTAGAGCAGGTTGAACTCGACGTAGCGGCCGCGGCGGCGGAGCTGGTGCTCGCGCTCGGCGGCGGTCCAGCCCTCGTTCATGTGGCGGCGCACCAGCACCGGGTAGACCTCGAGAAAGGCCAGGCCGACGTCGCGCGTGAAGGCGAAGTCGCGCTGCCAGTCGCCGCTGTCGAGATTGTCGTAGAAGATGCCGCCGACGCCGCGCGGCTCGCCGCGGTGGGGAAGGAAGAAGTACTCGTCGCACCACTGCTTGAAGCGCGGGTAGTAGCCAGGATCGTGACGGTCGCATGCCGCTTCGAGCGCGGCATGGAAGTCGGCGGTGTCGCGCGCATCCGGCGTCATCGGCGTCAGGTCGGCGCCGCCGCCGAACCAGGCCTTGCTGGTGACGATGTGGCGCGTGTTCATGTGCACCGCCGGCACCTTCGGCGACTGCATGTGGGCGACCAGCGAGATGCCGCTGGCCCAGAAGCGGCCGTCCTGCTCGGCACCGGGGATCTGGCGGCGGAAATCGGCCGAGAACTCGCCCCACACCGTCGAGACGTTGACGCCGACCTTCTCGAAGACCCGCCCGCGCATCACCGACATCTCGCCGCCGCCGCCGCCCGGCCGCTGCCACGCGCTGCGCTCGAAGCGCCCCGGCGGCCGGTCGGCGAAGGTGCCGGCGAGCTCGTCCTCGAGGCGTTCGAAGGCGGCGCAGATGCGGTCGCGCAGCTCGACGAACCAGGCCCGGGCGATCTCCTGTCGGTCGGCGGTGGTCTGGCCTTCCATGCTCATGCTTTTGCGGCCCCAACGGGGAAAAGTCCAGTCTGCCGCAGCGCCTCGCCCAGCACCATGGCGGCGGCGACCGCGACATTGAGCGAGCGCAGGCCCGGTCGCATCGGGATGCGGAGCCGCGCATCGGCCGCTTCGTGGACATCGTCCGGCACGCCGCCACTCTCGCGTCCGACCAGCAGGATGTCGTCGGCGGCGAAGGCGAAGTCGCAGTATCCTCGCTCGGCCCGCGTCGTCAGCAGG
>CAYTWJ010000341.1:0-3590 GCA_964442055.1 uncultured Rhodospirillaceae bacterium
GCCTCGTCGACCAGGATGTGGTCCAGGCCGCCGTCGAGCTTGTAGAGCACCCAGGGCGCCACGCCCGGCCGCTGCAGGAGATCGCGCACCTTGAGGATCAGGTCGTCGTAGTCGAGCAGCGCGCGCGCGGCCTTCTCGCGCTCGTACTCGCCAAGCAGCGCGGCGCCGAGTCGCAACGCCGCATCGGTCGCGGCGGCGACGCGTAGCGCCCTGGTGCTTTCGAGCAGCGCGATCAGGCGCTGCTGCTCGGCCGCCAGGATGTCGGCAACCGCGGGCTCCGCGTCCAGCACCGGCTTGGTCGCGAGCTTCGCGCGCGGTGCGCCTTTCTGGGTCAGCAACAGCTCGACCCAGCCATCGAGCACGCGCGCGGCGCGGTCCGGCGCGTCGAGCCAGGCGGCAATCGCCGCGGCGCGCTTGCGATCCGCCTCGCTGCCGCGCCCGAGCGCCGCGGCGGCGCGGCGCAGCTCGCCCGCCGGCGCGGCGGCGGCAAAGTCGGCGAGCAGTCCTGCTTCGGTCGCTTCGGGGGCCAAGCCCTGCGCCCGGCGCAAAGCGGCGATGGCGCCGTCGACGCCGCCATGCGCGGCCAGCACCGCCTGCAGCCGGCGCCGTTCCTGCACCAGCTCGCCCATCATTTTGCCGAAACCGAGCTCGTCGACCTCGCGCACGACGAAGGCCAGCGCCGCCGCCAGCGCGCCGTCGCCACCCGCCGTCCCGAGCAGCCGCTCGCGCGCCTCGTCGATCAGTTCGGCCGCCGTGGCCTCGTCGGCGACGCCGAAATGCGGCGGCACGCCGGCCTCGAGCGGGAAGCGCTTGAGCAGCGATTCGCAGAGCGCGTGAATGGTCTGGATGCGCAGGCCGCCCGCGGCGTCGATGGTGCCGGCGAAAAGCCGGCGCGCCGGCGCGAGCTCGTCGTCGTCGACGGGGCGGCCGAGCAGGTCCTGGAGCTGCCCGCGCAGCTCGGCGTCGTCGACCACCGCCCATTCGCCCATGCGCGCGTGCAGGCGCTTGGCCATCTCGGCGGCGGCGGCCTTGGTGAAGGTGATGCAGAGGATCGCCCCCGGCCGCGTGCCGGCGAGCAGCAGCCTGAGCACACGGTCGGTAAGAACGCGGGTCTTGCCCGAGCCGGCATGCGCCGACGCCCAGGAGGAGACCTGGGGGTCGGCCGCGGTGCGCTGGTAAGCGCGGCCGCGGTCGCGGTCGGCGGCGATACCCGCGCCGGCCGCGCTCATTCGCCGTCCCCCAGGCTCGCGCGCCATTCGCGCACGCGCGCCAAGTGGTCGTAGTCACCGGCATAGCGCAGCCATTGCGGCCGCGGCTGCGACAGATAGGGCGTGCTCTCGGCATCGTAGTCGGCGATCAGGCGGGCGAGCCCCGCTTGCGCCCGCGCCGCGAGATCGGTCGCCGACAGCACGGCGCCATCGCGCTCGGGCTCGATGCGGCTGAGCTCGCCGGCCGGCTCGCCGCCCTTGAGGCGGATATAGGCGAGCTCGCCCACCGTCGCCGCGGTGATGCCGGGGAAGCCGCCGGCGAGCGCGATCGCCGCCTCGAGCGGCAATTGCGGCGCCAGGCCGCTTGCCACCTGGTCGGGTGAGGGCGGCTTGCCGGTCTTGTAGTCGAGGATGGCAAGCGCTCCGGCGGCGTCTCGGTCGATACGGTCGGCCTTGGCGATCAGCCGGAAGTCGCCGCCCGGCCCGGCGAGGACGAGCTCGCCCTTGATCTCGGTGGCGAGCGGACGCAGGCCGCCGGCACGGCGGGCGCGCTCGAACTCGACGAACCAGCGGGCGACGCGCAGGAAGCGCGGCCACCAGAAGGTTCGCACCGCCGGGCGATCGAGCAGGCGGCCGAAGGTTCTTTCGCCGGCGGCGATCAGGCGTGCCTCGGCGTCGGCGGGCAGCGCGGCCGGGAATCCCCTGACGAAGGCATCGAGTGCCTCGTGCACGACGCGGCCGCGGTCGAGCGCGCCGGGATCGGCGTCGATCGGCTCCAGCGGCTCGAGGCGGAGGATGTGGCGGGCGAAGATCGCGTAGGGATCGCGGATCCAGGTCTCGACCTGCGTCACCGAGAGCCGGCGCGGCCGCGCCGCCCGCGGCGGCCGGGGTTCCGGCGCCGGTGCCGCGACCGCCACTGCCGGCGCAGCGAGCAGGCGCGGCCAGTCCAGCCGCGCGGCGCCTGCGGCTGCCGCCCAGCGCGGATCGCCGGCGAGCATGGCGTCGAGGCGCAGGAGCCAGCGCGAAGGCACCGTCGGCGCGCCCTCGACCTTCTTGGCCCGGGTCAGCGCGACGGCGGGTGCCGCCGCAGCCTGCACGAAATCGTGCGCCGCAAGGCCAATGCGGCGCTCGGGCGGCGGCAAGCCGAAGCGCTGGCGCATCGGCCGGCTCATCCAGGGATCCTCCTCCGGCTCGGGCGGCCAAGTGCCTTCGTTGAGGCCGCCGAGCACGACCAGGTCGGCCTGCTGCAAGCGCGCTTCGAGCGGGCCCCAGATGAAGGCGCGCGGGTGTCGACCGAAGCGCGGCCGCACCGCCACGCCGGCCAGCAACGCCTCGAGCAGCCCCGGCCAGCCGCTGCCGTCGATGGCCCCAAGCGCCGGCGCCGCCTCGACCAGCTCGCCGACGAAGGAATGCAGCACCTCGCCGGCATCGCCCGCCCAGAGCGCGCTGCCGGTGGCGTCGCCCGGCGAAGAGGCCAGCCACTCGGCGAAGCGGACGTGCGCGGCGACGAGATCGGCGACCGCAACCCGCTCGCGCGCGAGCAGCGCGGCGAAGGGCTGGGCCGCGGCGGCGATGGCACGAATCCAGCGGGGAAGCGGGCCGCCGCGCTCGCGCTCGTCGTGCGCCAGCGCCGTCTCGAGCCCGGCGAACCCGGGCGCCGGGCGCGGCCCGCGCAGCAGGCGGCGTTCGAGCCGACGCAGCAGGGCAAGGTGCCGGCCGCGATCCTGGCCGGCAGCCACCAAGGGGTGCTTGAGGGCGGCGAGCAGCGGCACCGGCGCCGCCCGTTCGGCGATCATCCAGGCGGCGAGACGCAGCAGCACGCCGGGCGGGGTCTGGCCGAGGGGTAGGCCGGCGGAATCGTCGACCTCGACGCCCCAGCGGCCAAGCTCGGCCGCCACCCGCCGCGCGAGGTGCCGGTCCGGCGTCACCAGGGCCGCGCTGCGTCCGGGCACGTCGAGGGCCTCGCGCAGCAGCAAGGCGACGGCAACCGCTTCCGCCTGCGCGTCCTCGCACTCGATGCGACAGAGCCCCGAAAATGCCTCGTCGGGCAAAGGCGCCCGCCGGCGCCAGGCGTCGGTGGTCGCGGCCGGGCGCAGCGCCTCGCCGAGCAGCCGGCTCCGCGCCGGCGCGCCGGCCACGCCCGGCGCCGGCCAGGGATCGACCTCGGCGCGGTCGACGGCGATGCGCGCCAGCAGCTGGTTGAGGCCGTATTGCGGGTGGGTCGGGTCGTGCGCCACCGCCTGCCAGCTCTCGTCGTCGAGCTCGATATCGAGACCCGGTAGCACCACCGCGCCTTGCGCCAAGTGCGCCACCAGGCGAATCAGCCCGGCGGTGGCGGGGATACTGCCAGTCGAGCCGGCGACATAGACCGGGTCGGCAGGC
>CAYTWJ010000342.1:0-3588 GCA_964442055.1 uncultured Rhodospirillaceae bacterium
CGGCAGTTCGCGCCGCGACGCAGCCTCCATCCGAATTCCCAAACGGTCTCTGAGGGGCTCGCGGCGCCAATAGACGGCGCGCGTTGCCTTGGCGCGTCGCTTTGCCTAAAAAGGGCGCGGCCGGCGCGCCGCCGGCGGCGTCCCGAGGTTCTCATGCGGCTTTCCTCCTATTTCCTGCCGACGCTCAAGGAAAATCCGGCCGAGGCGCAGATCGTCAGCCACCGGCTGATGCTGCGCGCCGGCATGATCCGCCAGTCGGCGGCCGGCATCTACTCGTGGCTGCCGCTCGGCTATCGCGTGCTGCGCAAGATCGAGCAGATCGTGCGCGAGGAGCAGGACGCCGCCGGCTGCCAGGAGCTGCTGATGCCGACCATCCAGCCCGCCGACCTCTGGCGCGAGAGCGGGCGCTACGAGGACTACGGCAAGGAGATGCTGCGCATCCGCGACCGCCACGAGCGCGACATGCTGTTCGGCCCGACCAACGAGGAGCTGATCACCGATATCTTCCGCCAGTCGGCGAAGAGCTATCGCGACCTGCCCAAGCTGCTCTACCACATCCAGTGGAAGTTCCGCGACGAGGTGCGGCCGCGCTTCGGCGTGATGCGCGGCCGCGAGTTCCTGATGAAGGACAGCTATTCCTTCGACCTCGACGCCGCCGCGGCGCGCCACGCCTACAACAAGATGTTCCTCGCCTACCTGCGCACCTTCCAGCGCATGGGGCTGCAGAGCATCCCGATGCGCGCCGAGACCGGGCCGATCGGCGGCGACCTGAGCCACGAATTCATCATCCTGGCCGAGACCGGCGAGAGCCACGTCTTCTGCGACACCGAGTTCCTCAAGACCGATTTCATCGGCGCCCGGGTCGATTACGACGACGTGGCCGGGCTGCAGCGGGTGATCGATTCCTTCACCGCGCGCTACGCCGCCACCGACGAGAAGCACGAGCCGCAGCGCTTCGAGGCCGAAGTGCCCGCCGAGCGCCGCTATGTCGGGCGCGGCATCGAGGTCGGGCACATCTTCTATTTCGGCACCAAGTACTCGGCGCCGATGAAGGCCACGGTCAGCGACCCGAGCGGCGAGATGGTGCCGGTGCACATGGGCTCCTACGGCATCGGCGTGTCGCGCCTGGTCGGCGCGATCATCGAGGCGAGCCACGACGACGCCGGCATCGTCTGGCCCGACAGCGTGGCGCCCTTCCGGGTCGGGCTGATCAACCTCAAGGCCGACGACGCCGAGTGCGCCAAGGCCGCCGACGCGATCTACGCCTGGCTCCGCCGCGCCGGAATCGAGGTGCTCTACGACGACCGGCATGAGCGCGCCGGCGCCAAGTTCGCCGACATGGACCTGATCGGGCTGCCCTGGCAGATCATCGTCGGCCCGCGCGGCCTCAAGAACGACACCGTCGAGCTGAAGAACCGGCGCACCGGCGCCCGCGAGGAGCTGGCGCCGGCGGCGGCGATCGGCCGGCTAACGGCCTGATCCGATGGCCTTCGCCGCCTTCGAATGGATGCTGGCGGCGCGCTACCTGCGGGCGCGACGGCAGGAAGGCTTCATCTCGGTGATCGCCTGGTTCTCGCTGCTCGGCATCGCCATCGGCGTCGCCACGCTGATCATCGTCATGTCGGTGATGAACGGCTTCCGCGCCGAGCTGCTCGGGCGCATCCTCGGCCTCAACGGGCACCTGCGCGTGCAGTCGGTCGAGGGCCAGCTGACCGACTTCGACGGGCTGGCGCGCCAGCTGCGGGCGCTGCCGGGCGTGGTGCGCGTCGCGCCGATCGTCGAGGGCCAGGTGCTGGCCACCGCCGGCGCCGCCGCCCGCGGCGCGCTGGTGCGCGGCATCCGCGCCGACGACCTGGGCGCCGAGGGGGTGGTGGCGCGGGGCCTGCGCGGCGGCACGCTGGCCGATTTCGCGGGCGGCGACGCGGTGGTCGTCGGCTACCGCCTGGCCGAGCAGCTCGGCCTGCGCGTCGGCGACCCGATCACGCTGATCTCGCCGCAGATGACGGCGACGCCCTTCGGCACGGTGCCGCGCGGCCGCGCCTACCGGGTGGTCGCGCTCTTCGACGTCGGCATGTACGAGTACGATTCCGCCTTCGTCTTCATGCCGCTCGAGGCGGCGCAGGTCTATTTCCGCATGGCCGGGGCGGTCCACGGCATCGAGGTCGCGGTCGACGACGCCGAGCGGGCGATCGCGCTCGGGCGGCAGATCCTGCGCCAGCTCGGCCCCGGCATCCAGGTGATCGACTGGCAGCAGCGCAACCGGCAGTTCTTCAACGCGCTGCAGGTCGAGCGCAACGTCATGTTCCTGATCCTGACGCTGATCATCCTGGTCGCCGCCTTCAACATCATCTCCAGCCTGATCATGCTGGTGAAGGACAAGGCGCGCGGCATCGCCATCCTGCGCACCATGGGCGCGACGCAGGGCGCGGTGATGCGCGTCTTCTTCATCGCCGGCGCGAGCGTCGGCGTCATCGGCACGCTGGCCGGCTTCGCGCTCGGCCTCGCCTTCTGCCTCAATATCGAGACCATCCGGCGCTGGCTCTAGGGGCTGACCGGGGCGCAGCTCTTCTCGCCCGAGATCTACTTCCTGTCGCGGCTGCCGGCCAAGATCGACCCGACCGAGGTGGCGGTGGTGGTGGTGATGGCGCTGGCGCTCTCGTTCCTCGCCACGCTTTATCCGTCGTGGCGCGCCGCCCGCCTCGATCCGGTCGAGGCCCTGCGCTATGAATGAGGCCGCCGCGGCCGGCGGCGGCGCGGTGCTCGAGCTCAGCGGCATCGTCCGCACCTTCGTGCAGGGTGGCGCGCGCCTCGAAGTGCTCAAGGGGGCGTCGGCGCGTGTCAGGGGCGGCGAGGTGGTGGCGCTGCTCGGCCCCTCGGGCTCCGGCAAGTCGACGCTCCTGCACGTCGCCGGCCTGCTGGAGCGCGCCGATGGCGGCGAGGTCAGCATTCTGGGCGAGCCCTGCAGCCGCATGTCGGACAACGAGCGGACGGCGACGCGCCGCGCCGCGCTCGGCTTCGTCTACCAGTTCCACCATCTGCTGCCGGAGTTCACCGCGCTGGAGAACGTCATGCTGCCACAGATGATCGCCGGCAAGGCGCGGGCCGCGGCGACGGCGCACGCGCGCGACCTCCTCGAGAGCCTCGGTCTCGGCGAGCGCCTGCACCACCGGCCGGCGCGCCTTTCCGGCGGCGAGCAGCAGCGCGTCGCCATCGCCCGCGCCGTCGCCAATGGCCCGCGCCTCCTGCTCGCCGACGAGCCGACCGGCAACCTCGACAGCCGCACCGCCGACCGGGTCTTCGGCGAGCTCATGCGGCTGGTGCGCGAGCAGGGGCTGGGCGCGCTGATCGCCACCCACAATACCGAGCTGGCGCGGCGCATGGACCGCATCGTCACCCTCGAGGACGGGGTTCTGGTCGATGGCTGAGCGCGCGACATCTGGCGGCGGGTCCGCTTTTGTTCGCCGAAATGTGGGATTCGGACTCGCTTCGTTCCGAGCCCTGGCCGGAATAGGCTAGGGCCATGGCCCACGCCGATTTCGTCCACCTGCGCGTCCACACCGCCTATTCGCTCTCCGAGGGCGCGATCCG
>CAYTWJ010000343.1:0-3587 GCA_964442055.1 uncultured Rhodospirillaceae bacterium
GCGTGCAGTGGATGCAGGCCTCGAGGTTGATCGCCATCGCCGGGTGGCTTGTATCGGCGGCCGGCGCGTGCCGGGCCGGGAAGCGCGATGTCGTCTGTCCGATGCGCGCGGCCCAGTGGAGGAGACGCGAATCGGGATCGGGCGCGCGCGCCGGCGGCGGCTGGTCGGCGGCGAGCAGTTCGAACACCATGCGGCGCGCGGCAATGGCGCGGGGGCTCGCGCTGCGCACCACCATGCCCGGGCGCGGCTGGCGCAGGCAGGAGGCGGCGAGGGTGCGCTCGCCGTCGATCTCGACCATGCAGGCGCGGCAATTGCCGTCGGCGCGGTAGCCGGCCGCGGTGCTGTAGCAGAGATGGGGGATCGCGACGCCGTGGCGCTTGGCCACCTGCCAGATCGTCTCCTCGGGCGCGGCGACGACGGCGCGACCGTCGAGGGTGAACTCGATGTGGTCCCTCATCCGAGCTCCGCCGCGAAGTGACGGTAGGCCGAGAGCAGGCCATTGGGCGCCGCTTGGCCGAGGCCGCAGATCGAGGCGTCGGCCATGCACTGCGCCAGCTCCTTGAGCAGGCATTCGTCCCAGCGCGCGCGCTGCATCAGCGCCAGCGCCTTCTCGGTGCCGACGCGGCAGGGCGTGCACTGGCCGCAGGATTCGTCCTTGAAGAACTGCATCAGGTTGACGGCGACCGCGCGGATGTCGTCGGCCTCGGACAGCACGATGATCGCCGCCGAGCCGATGAAGCAGCCCTCGGCCTCGAGCGTGCCGAAATCGAGCGGCAGGTCGGCGAGGCTCGCCGGCAGGATGCCGCCCGAGGCGCCGCCCGGCAGGTAGCCCTTGAGGCGGTGGCCTTCGGCCATGCCGCCGCAGAATTCGTCGATCAACTCGCGCACGCTGATGCCGGCCGGCGCGAGCTTCACCCCCGGCTCGCGCACCCGGCCCGATACCGAGAAGGCGCGCAGGCCGCGCCGGCCGCGCCGGCCCGCGACGAGGAACGCCGCCGGGCCCTTTTCGACGATGTCGCGCACCCAGTACAGCGTCTCGACATTGTTGATCAGGGTTGGGCGGCCGAACAGGCCGACCTCGGCCGGGAAGGGCGGCTTGTGGCGCGGCAGCCCGCGCTTGCCTTCGAGGCTTTCGAGCATCGCCGATTCCTCGCCGCAGATATAGGCGCCGGCGCCGCGCCGCAGATGGATCGCCGGCAGCGGCGCCCCAGGCGCGCCAAGCTCGCCGATCGCCGCGTCGAGGAGCGCGCGGATGTCGGCATATTCGTCGCGCAGGTAGATGTAGATCGCCTTGGCGTCGATGGCCCAGGCCGCGATCAGCATGCCTTCGAGGAAACGGTGCGGATCGGCGAGCAGGAAATGGCGGTCCTTGAACGTGCCCGGCTCGCTCTCGTCGGCATTGACCGCGAGCAGGCGCGGCGCGGGCTGCGCGCGCACCAGCCGCCATTTGCGCGCCGTCGGAAAGCCAGCGCCGCCGAGCCCGCGCAGGACGGCTTCGTCGAGCGCGGCGATGACCGCATCCGCCGTCAGCGCCCCGTCGCGGCAGCGGCCGAACAGGGCGTAGCCGCCGGCGGCGCGGTAGTCGGCCAGCGAGACGGCAGCGCGGACCGGTGCGGGCGGCGCGGCAAGTTCGGCGATCGCCGCATCGGCGCCGGCCGGGGCCAGGCAGTGCGTGCCGACGCGCGCCGCCGGGGCCCGGTCGCAACGGCCGAGGCACGCCGTCGGCAGGACGCGGAAGCGGCCGGCGGCCCGCGCCGCGAGCTCCTCCATCAGCCGCCCGGCGCCTTGCATGGCGCAGCTGAGACTCGCGCAGACGCGGATCGCCGGCGGCGGCAGCGGGCCGTCCTTCACCACCTCGAAATTGTGATAGAAGGTCGCCACCTCGTAGACCTCGGCCAGCGACAGCCGCATCTCCTCGGCCAGCGCGGCGAGATGCGCCGCCTTCAGGCCGCCGACCGCGTCCTGCAGGCGGTGCAGGTGTTCGATCAGGAGGTCGCGTCGGCGCGGCGTCTCGCCGAGCAGCGCGCGCACCTCGGCCAGGGCCTGCGGCTCGACCTGGCGGCCCTTGGGATGGGCCGCCGCGCGGCCGCCGCGGCCCGGCGGCTTCGGAATCTCCACGCGCGACCCGGCGGTCATGGCCGTCGCCCCCTTCCCGTCGGCGTCGGTGCGGCCAGTCTGGCGGAATGGCGCGGCATGCCCAGTGCCGCCGCCTCAGGGCGTCCGGCGCGGGCCGCCCGCAGCTTCGGCATCGACCAGCTGAACGACCTCGGCATTGATGAGCTTCTTGCCGGCATGCTCGAAATTGACGGTGATGCGGTTGCCGACCGCCGATTGCACCTGGCCGATGCCCCATTCGGGTTCGGTCGGGTGGCGGACGAGGGCCCCGGGGACGAGGTGGCTGGCGCTGCTCACGGTTCCTAACAGATTGTTAATTGCGCCCGGTGAAGAATAGGAAAAACGCGCTAGAATCGCCACGCCTTTGCGGCGCCGCCAGGTCGGGGCGCCGCGGGCCCGCTTTCCGAGGGGTTACATGTCCGCGACACACCTGACCGCGCTGCTCTGCTCGCGCCTTTGCCACGATCTGATCAGCCCGATCGGCGCCGTCAACAACGGCATCGAGATCCTGGCCGACGAGCAGGATGCCGACATGCGGGCGCAAGCGATCGACCTGATGGCCCACAGCGCCCTGGAGGCGGCCCGGCGCCTGGCCTTCTTCCGCCTCGCCTTCGGCGCCGCCGGCGGCATGGGCGACAGCATCCGTATCGAGGAGGCGCGCCAGGCGGCGCAAGGCATGTTCGTCAACGGCCGCACGCGCCTCGACTGGCCGACGCCGCCCGGCGAGGCGTATCTGCCCAAGGCGGCGACCAAGATCCTGCTCAACCTGGTGCTGATCGGCGCCGCGGCGCTGCCGCGCGGCGGTCAGCTGAAGGTTCAGGCGGCGCCGTCCGGCAACGGGGCGGCGCTGTCGGTGCGTGCCGTCGGCGAAGGCGTGCGCCTGGTCGACGAGACGCGGCGGGCGCTGGAAGAGGGAGGCGACGAATCGGCGCTCGATCCCCACAGCGTCGTCGCCCATCTCGTCCACCTGCTGGCGCGCGACGCCGGGGCCAAGCTGACCGCGGCGCTTGGCGCCGACGGGCTGGAGCTCGGCGCCACCCTGCCGTGAGCGGGCCGCGCGGGCGCGAAGCTTGCGTCCAGCGTTCTAGTGCGTTGCGGTTAGACAAAACTTTACCCGACCTTAACCTGTCTTCGCGATGCTGGCCGGCAGAGCTGAAGCTTCGCGGCCAGCGTTCTGCGCCTGATCTCCGAGGTGTCGGCGCCGGCGGCGACTTGTGCCGAAGGGACCGCCATCCATGGACGACTTGCTGCGCGAATTCCTCACCGAGACGTCGGAGAGCATCGCCACCCTCGACGTCGAGCTGGTGCAGCTCGAGCAGAATCCGAACAATCCGGGCCTGATCGACAACATCTTCCGGCTGGTCCACACGATCAAGGGCACGTGCGGCTTCCTCGGCCTGCCGCGCCTCGGCTCGGTGGCGCATGCCGGCGAGAACGTGCTCGGCAAGTTTCGCGACGGCAAGCTGGTGGTG
>CAYTWJ010000344.1:0-3585 GCA_964442055.1 uncultured Rhodospirillaceae bacterium
AACATCATCGCCCGGCAATGCCAGTTCCTGTGGGAGACGCGGGCGCTGCCCGGCACCGACCCGACCGAGGTCTACCGCCGCTTCGAGCAGGCGGTCGCCGACGAGGTGGTGCCGGCGATGAAGGCGGTGCATGCCGGCTGCGGCGTGGTCACCGAGATCACCGCCCAGGTGCCGGCGCTGGCGCCGCAGGCGAGCTCGCCGGCCGAGACGCTGGCGCTCAAGCTCGCCGGCAGCAACCAGACCTTCGCCGTCTCCTACGGCACCGAAGCCGGCATCTTCCAGGAATTCGGCGTGCCGACCATCGTCTGCGGCCCCGGCAACATCCGCGAGGCGCACAAGCCCGACGAGTTCATCGAGGTGGCGCAGGTCGAGGCCTGCCTCGCCTTCCTCGGCCGCCTGCTCGACCACGCCCGCGGCGGCTGAGCCGCGGGCTCAGAGCATGAACGCGCCGAGATGGACGCGGATGTTGCGCTCGAGCTCGCCGTTGAGGTCGGCCATCAGCTGCTCGGCCAGGCCATAGAGCACGCGGTCGCGGCCGTTGATCGAGATGTTCTCGGGCACCGTCACCGAGCGGCGCACCAGCGCCGAGGCATGGCCGTCGCGCTGGCCCGCCGCCGAGACCAGCTCGACCGCCACTTCGAGCTCGGCGTCGTAGCGCTGCGCCTGGTCGGTGGTGAGGAGGCCGCGCAACCCCGTCGTCTTGCGCAGGTCGGTCTCGATCACCGGCGCGCGGCGGACGCGCACGAACACCGTGCGCGCGGTCCGGCCGCCGATGCGGATGCGGTCGTTGGCCCAGCGCACCGCGGCCGCCGCGGGCCGCAGCGGCATCTCGTGCTCGACATTGGGCGCTTTCAGCGGCGGCACGTACTCGTCGCGCACCTCGAAGCGCAGCGCATCGAAGGTGAGCGGCCCGTACTGGGCGAAGCTCGGCTCGGCGAAGGCCGGCCGCGGCGGCGGGCCGCCGGCGCAGGCGGCGAGCGCAAGCAGCGGCAGGCCGAGGACGGTGCGGCGGCTGATCGGCGTCATGGGCGGTGTCTCCTTGTGGCTGCTGGCCGCGCGACTGCTGAAACACTGCTTCGCTCACCCTCGCGTTTCGACGAGCTCAACGTGAGGGTGGGCACGATCAAGGACCCGGCCTCATCCTGTCGAGCCGGCGAAGCCGGCGAGGGTCGAAGGGTGAGGTCGGGGCGCTATCGGGCATGCTCCGGCAATCTGCTAGCCGGCCATCGCGGCGATTTCAAGGCACCTTGCCCGCCGCGGGCCGCGCTCAGATGCCGAGCTCCTCGGCGGCGAAGTCGTAGGTGGCGGTGCAGAATTCGCAGCGCGCGCTGATCCGCCCGTCGACGACCATGTCGGCCATCTCCGCCGGCGCGAAGGAGCGCAGCACGCGCTCCACCCGCTCGCGCGAGCAGGTGCAGCCGACGCCGAGCGGCTGGGGCGCCCAGACCCGCACGCCGTCCTCGTGGAAGAGGCGGTAGAGGAGATCGTTGGGCGCCAGCGCCGGATCGAGCAGCTCGGCGTCGCGCGCGCTGCCGAGCATGAGCAACGCGCGGTGCCAGGCGTCGTCGGCCTCGTCGTCGCCGACCTCGGCCCGGTCCTCGGCGGCCAGCCGCTGCAGCATCAGCGCGCCGGCGCGCCAGCGGCGGACGCCGCTCTCGTCCTCGATGCGGGCGACGGCGAGGCGGATGCCGGTGCCGATCTGCTCGGACTGGCGGAAATAGCTCTGCGCGCACTCGGCCAGCGTCGCGCCGCCGAGCTCGACGATGCCCTGGTAGCGCTCGGTCTTGTCGCCCTGGTCGACGGTGAAGGCCAGGTAGCCGGCGCCGAGCAGGCGCGGCACCGGCCCGGCCGGCGTGGCGCCGACCGCGGCCAGCGCCTTCTCGTCGACGCTGGCATAGCCGCGCAGGAGGCCGGGCGTGCGGTAGTCGGCGACCAGCATCGGCACCGGCCCGTCGCCCTTGGTCTGCACGGTGAAGACGCCGTCGAACTTGAGCATGTTGGAAAGCGCGCTGGCCAGCGCCAGCGCCTCGCCGAGCATGGCGGCGACCGGCTCGGGATAGTCGTGGCGGCCGAGGATGCTGTCCACCGCCGGGCCGAGCCGCACCAGGCGGCCGCGCAGATGCGGCGCCTCGATCTGGAACGGCTGCACCAGATCGTCGACCGGCTGGACCGCGGCGTTCATCCCGTCAGGCACCAGGCCAGGATGCCCTTCTGCGCGTGCAGCCGGTTCTCGGCCTCGTCGAAAACCACCGACTGGGGCCCGTCGATGACGCCCGCCGTCACCTCCTCGCCGCGATGGGCGGGCAGGCAATGCATGAAGACGGCGCCGGGCGCGGCCAGCGCCATCAGCCGCTCGTTGACCTGGAACGGCCGCAGCAGGTTGTGGCGGTCGCCCTTCTCGGCCCCCATCGACACCCAGGTGTCGGTGACGACGCAGTCGGCGCCGCGCACCGCCGCCTCGGGCTCGTCGAACAGGCGGACGCGGCCGCCCTCGGCCTTGGCCCAGTCGAGCAGGCGCGCCTTCGGCCTGAGCGGCTCCGGGCAGGCCAGGCGCAGCTCGAAGTCGAAGCGCACCGCCGCCTGGATCCAGGTGTTGGCGACGTTGTTGCCGTCGCCCGACCAGGCGACGACGCGGCCGGCGATCGGCCCCTTCTTCTCCTCGAAGGTCATCACGTCGGCCATGATCTGGCAGGGATGGCTCTCGTCGGTGAGGCCGTTGATCACCGGCACGGTGGCGTTCTCGGCCAGCTCGACCAGCTTCCGCCGCGCGCTGGTGCGGATCATGATCGCGTCGACATAGCGCGACAGCACGCGCGCGGTGTCGGCGATGGTCTCGCCGCGGCCGAGCTGCATCTCGCCGCTGTTGAGGATCAGGACATCGCCGCCGAGCTGGCGCATGGCGACGTCGAAGGAGACGCGGGTGCGCGTCGACGGCTTCTCGAAGATCATCGCCAGCACGCGCCCCTCGAGCGGCCGGGCGGCGTCGCGCGCCCCCTTGGGCGGGGCGCCGCGCGCCTGCTTGATCGCCGCCGCGCTGTCGAGGATGCGCCGGAGCGTCGCCGCCTCGATCTGGTCGAGGTCGAGGAAGTGGCGTGGCCCGCCGGGGGCGCTGGCGGCCGCGCGATTCATGCGTCGAACGCCGCGCAGGCGGCGTCGAGCTTGGCGGCGCCCTCGCTGATCTCGGCCTCGCCGACGATCAGCGGCGGCAGCAGCCGGACCACGTTGTCGCTGGCGGCGGCGCTGAGCACGCCCTGCTCGCGCAGGCGGGCGACCAGGTCGTTGTTCGGCACGCGGCACTTGACGCCGACCAGCAGGCCCTGGCCGCGCAGCTCCTCGATCACCTTGGGGTGGCGGTCGGCGACCATGCTGAGCTGCTGGCGCAGGTGGCTCGCCCGTTGCAGCACATTGTCGATGAAGCCGTCGGCCAGTACCACGTCGAGCACCGCATTGCCCACCGCCATGGCCAGCGGGTTGCCGCCATAGGTCGAGCCGTGCGTGCCGGCGGTCATGCCCGAGGCGGCGCGCTCGGTGGCCAGGCAGGCGCCGAGCGGAAAGCCGCCGCCGATGCCCTTGGCGATCGCCATG
>CAYTWJ010000345.1:0-3577 GCA_964442055.1 uncultured Rhodospirillaceae bacterium
CGCCTTGTTCCTGCTCTGGCTCGGCGGCCTGCTGCATTTCGCCGCCTCCCTGCCGCGCCGGTCGGAGCCGCCGGCGCGCGTCACCGATGCCATCGTCGTGCTCCCCGGCGGCTCCGACCGGCTCGGCGTGGGGCTGGCGCTGCTTGCCGACGGCCAGGCGAAGCGGATGTTCGTATCGGGGGTCAATCCCGGCACCAGCAAGAGCGACATGCAGGCGGTGGCCGGGCATCCCGAACTCTTCGCCTGCTGCATCGACCTCGGCTTCGCCGCCGCCGATACCGCCGGCAATGCGCTCGAGACCGCCGCCTGGGCCGAGGAAGCGGGCTATCGCTCGCTTCGCGTCGTCACCGCCAGCTATCACATGCCGCGCAGCTTGGTCGAGCTCAGGCGTCGGCTGCCCGACGCCGAGCTGGTTCCCCACCCCGTTTTCCCGAGTCACGTCAAGCTCGACCGTTGGTGGCTGTGGCCGGGAACGGCGACGCTGCTGGCCAGCGAGTACCAGAAATACCTCGCCGCGCTGCTGCGCGCCCGGCTGGAGGCGGCGATGGCGCGGACGGCGGGCGTCGCGCCGTGATCGCGCCGCGCTCGCTCCTCTTCAATGTCGCCTTCTACCTGCTGATGGCGGCGATGATGCTGATCTGGCTGCCGGCGCTGTTGGGGCCCCGGCGCTGGACGGTGCGCGGCATGGAGCTGTGGGCGGGCGCCGTCAGCCGCCTGCTCGCGGCGATCTGCGGCATCCACATCGAGGTGCGCGGCCGCGAGCACCTGCCGCGCGGCGCCTGCATCGTCGCCGCCAAGCACCAGTCCGCCTTCGACACCATCGTCTTCCATGCGCTGCTCGACGACCCGGCGCTGGTGATGAAGCGCGAGCTGATGCTGATCCCCGTCTACGGGTGGATGGCGCGCAAGACGCGCATGATCCCGGTCGACCGCGCCGGCCATGCCGGCGCGCTCAAGGCGATGCTGCGCGCGGCGCGCGAGGCTGCGCGAGCCGGCCGGCCGATCGTGATCTTCCCCCAGGGCACGCGCGTTGCCCCGGGCGCGCGACAGCCCTACCATCCCGGCGTCGCCGCGCTCTACCGCGATCTGGCGCTGCCGGTGGTGCCGGTGGCGCTCAATTCGGGCCTGGTCTGGCCGCGGCGCCGCTTCCTGCGCCGGCCCGGGACCATCCTGCTCGAATTCCTGGCGCCGATCGCGCCGGGTCTCACCCGCGCCGCGTTCATGGCCGAGCTGGAGGCGCGCACCGAGCAGGCCACCGACCGGCTGTTGCGAGAGGGGGCAGCTGTGCGAAATGGGGAAAACACCGCCTCGGTTTCTGGGGATAACCCGGATTTTCCAATCAATAACAAGTGGTAACGCGCTGATCGCTGTGGAAACATAACAGGAACGCGTTCTTGACCCTGGGCCGCGCCAGCGCCTAGAGTGGCCTCTCTTTCCGGCACCCGCTGGCGCCGGAACTTGATTGCCGCATCCGTCCGATGGGAGCCGCCATGCACCCGATTGGCCCGATCTCGCAGCAGATCTGGGACATGAAATACCGCCTCAAGGCGCCCGATGGCAGCCCGCTCGACCACACCATCGAGGAAACCTGGGCGCGCGTGGCGCGGGCCATCGCCGCGGTCGAAGCCGATCCCGCCGCCTGGGAGGCGCGCTTCCGCGGCGCGCTCGAGGATTTCCGCTTCCTGCCGGCGGGGCGGATCCTCGCCGGCGCCGGCACCCAGCGCAAGGTGACGCTCTTCAACTGCTTCGTGATGGGCTCGATCCCCGACGACATGGCCGGGATCTTCGACCATCTCAAGGAAGCCGCGCTGACCATGCAGCAGGGCGGCGGCATCGGCTACGACTTCTCGACACTGAGGCCCAAGGGCGCGCCGGTGCGCGGCGTCGGCGCCGACGCCTCGGGCCCGCTCTCCTTCATGGACGTGTGGGACGCGATGTGCCGCACCATCATGTCGGCCGGTTTCCGGCGCGGCGCGATGATGGCGACGATGCGCTGCGACCACCCCGACATCGAGGCGTTCATCGAGGCCAAGCAGGAGCCCGGCCGGCTGCGCATGTTCAACCTGTCGGTGCTGGTCAGCGACGCCTTCATGCAGGCGGTGCGCGAGGACGCGCCGTGGGAGCTCGCCTTCGGCGGCGTCGCCTGGAAGACGGTGCAGGCGCGCGCGCTGTGGGACAAGATCATGCGCGCGACCTACGCCTATGCCGAGCCGGGCGTGATCTTCATCGACCGCATCAACCGGCGCAACAATCTCTATTACTGCGAGACCATCAACGCCACCAATCCCTGCGGCGAGCAGCCGCTGCCGCCCTACGGCGCCTGCCTGCTCGGCTCGATCAACCTGGCCCGGCTGGTGCGCGACCCCTTCGAGGACGGCGCGCGCATCGACGGCGGGGAGCTGGCCGAGCTGGCCCGCGTCGCCGTGCGCATGCTCGACAACACCATCGACGTTTCCAACTTCCCGCTGCCCCAGCAGGCGCACGAGGCGCGCGCCAAGCGCCGCATCGGCCTCGGCGTCACCGGGCTGGCCGATGCGCTGATCATGTGCGGCGCGCGCTACGGCTCGAAACGGTCGATCGAGCTGACCGAGGGCTGGATGCGCGCGCTGGAGCGCGCCGCCTACCTCGCCTCGGTCGAGATCGCGCGCGAGAAGGGCGCCTTTCCGCTGTTCGACCGCGAGCGCTACCTGGCCGGCGAGACCGTGCGCGAGCTCGACGCCGACGTGCGGGCGGCGATCGCCGAGCACGGCATCCGCAACGCGCTGGTCACCTCGGTGGCGCCGACCGGCACCATCTCGCTGCTCGCCGACAACGTCTCGTCGGGGCTCGAGCCGGTGTTCAGCTTCTCCTACATGCGCAGCGTGCTGATGCCCGACGGCAGCCGGCGCGAGGAAGAGGTCATCGACTACGCCTACCGGCTCTACCGCCGGCTCAAGGGCGAGGACACGCCGCTGACCGACGCCTTCGTCGACGTGCAGGCGCTGGCCCCCGGCGACCATGTCGCCATGCAGGCGGCGGTGCAGAAATTCGTCGACAGCTCGATCTCGAAGACGATCAACGTGCCCGAGGACATCGACTTCGAGGCCTTCAAGGACGTCTATCTCCTCGCCTACCAGCTCGGCTGCAAGGGCTGCACCACCTATCGCCCCAACATCGTCACCGGCGCCGTGCTGGCGGTGAAGAAGGAGAAGCCGGAGGCGGCGGTGCAGCCCGAGCTGCCGCTGGCCGCCGCGCCGCCCAGGCCGAAGGAGACCTTCGAGGCGGGCGGCATCGTCTACATGACGCGGCCGCTCGACCGGCCCGAAGCGCTGCCCGGCAAGACCTACAAGCTCAACTGGCCGGAGACCGAGCATGCCATCTACATCACCGTCAACGACATCATCCAGGACGGCCGCCGCCGCCCCTTCGAGGTGTTCATCAACTCCAAGGCGATGGAGCACTATGCCTGGACGGTGGCCCTGACCCGGATGATCTCGGCGGTGTTCCGCCGCGGCGGCGACGTCTCCTTCGTCGTCAACGAGCTCAAGGCGGTGTTCGACCCGCGCGGCGGCCAGTGGATGGGCGGGCGCTACGTGCC
>CAYTWJ010000346.1:0-3555 GCA_964442055.1 uncultured Rhodospirillaceae bacterium
CTGCCGCTACTGCATGATGGCCTGCCCCTACAAGGCGCGCTCCTTCGTGCACGAGGAGGTGAGCGGGCAGAAGGCGCACGCGCCGCGCGGCAAGGGCACGGTCGAATCCTGCACGCTCTGCGTCCACCGCCTCGACGGCGGGCGCGAGCCGGCCTGCGTCGAGGCCTGCCAGCGCGACGGCGGCGGCGCCATGCTGTTCGGCGACCTCAAGGACCCCGACAGCGCCATCGCCCAGGCGGTGGCGCTCTATCCCACCGCGCAGGTGCGGGCCGACCTCAGGCTCGACCCCGCCGTGCGCTACATGGGGATCTAGCCGATGGCCGCCGCGCGCCGCACCGAATACCGCCCGCTCGCCGGCACGCCAGCCTGGTGGGGTGCGTTCCTCGTCTGCGCGCTGGTGCTGCTCGCGGGCCTCGCCGCCGCGCGGCTGATGGAGCACGAGGGGCACCACGTCACCGGCATGACCAACCAGGTGGTCTGGGGCCTGCCGCACGTCTTCGCCGTGTTCCTGATCGTCGCCGCCTCGGGCGCGCTCAACGCCGCGTCGCTCGCCTCGGTGTTCGGCCGCGCGCTCTACAAGCCGCTGGCGCGGCTCTCGGCCTTTCTCGCGCTGGCGCTGCTCGCCGGCGGCCTCGGCGTGCTGGTGCTCGATCTCGGGCGGCCCGACCGGCTGGTAGTGGCGATGACGCACTACAACTTCCGCTCCATCTTCGCCTGGAACATCTTCCTCTATACCGGCTTCGCCGTCCTGCTCGCCGCCTATCTCTGGTCGATGATGGAGCGCGGGCGGCAGGCCTTCACCACGCCGATCGGCCATGCCGCCTTCCTCTGGCGGCTGGTGCTGACCACCGGCACCGGCTCGATCTTCGGCTTCCTGGTCGCCCGCCAGGCCTACGACACCGCGGTCTTGGCGCCGCTCTTCATCGCCATGTCGCTGTCGCTGGGGACGGCGGCGTTCGCGCTGGCCGTGCTCGGCGCCGCCGCCGCCGGCCGGGTCGCGGTCGGCGCGGCGCTGATCCGCCGCCTGGCGACGTTGCAGGCGATCTTCATCGCGGTGACGCTCTATTTCGCCGCGGTCCAGCATCTGACCGGGCTTTACGTCGCCGAGCGGCGCGAGGCGGTGCTTTTCGTCCTGCTCGGCGGCGGCGAGCACACCGCCCTGTTCTGGCTCGGCCAGGTGCTGGTCGGCGCCGTCGTGCCGCTGCTGTTGATCCTCCGCATCCGCCGCCAGCCGGCGGCCGGCCCGCTCGCGCTGGCGGCGCTGCTGGTCGTGCTCGGCGGGCTCGCCCAGATCTACGTCGTCATCATCGGCGGCCAGGCCGTGCCGCTGGTGCTCTTCCCCGGCCTCGAGGCGACGAGCGGCTTCTTCGACGGCGCGCGCAATGCCTACGCCCCGAGCCTGCCCGAGCTCGCGCTCGGCCTCGGCGGCATCGCCGCCGCCGGCCTGATCCTGCTGGTCGCGCTGCGCGCGCTGGCGGTCTTGCCGGCGAGCCTGGCCGACGCCGACATCGACCCGCACCGCCGCGCCGGCGCCGTGGCGCCGCCGCCGGCACCGATGACGGAGGCCGCATGATGCGCGAGGAGCATCCCTTCGCGCCCTTCATCCGCACCCTCGGGCGCGGCCGCACCGGCTCGCGGTCGCTGACCGAGGACGAGGCGCGCGCGGCGATGGCGATGATCCTCGACCGCCGCGTCGAACCGGCCCAGCTCGGCGCCTTCCTGATGCTCTTGCGCTACCGCGAGGAGACGCCCGAGGAGATCGCCGGCTTCGTCCGCGCCGTGCGCGACCGCCTGGCACCGCCGGCGGAAGCCGCCGCCGACCTCGACTGGTCGTCCTATGCCGGCAAGCGCCGGCAGCTGCCGTGGTACATCCTCTCGGCGCTGCTGCTGGCGCAGAACGGCGTCCGCGTCTTCATGCACGGCGCCGACGGCCACACCGCCGGCCGCATCTACACGCGCGGCACGCTGGAGCGCCTCGGCGTGCCGGTCGCCGGCTCGCTCGCCGAGGCCGCCGGGCATTTGCGGGCGCGCCGCTTCGCCTATCTGCCGCTGGCCGGCTTCTCTCCGGTGCTGCACGAGCTGATCGGGCTCCGGCCGATCCTCGGCCTGCGCTCGCCGGTGCACACGCTGGCGCGGCTGATCAACCCGCTCGGCGCGCCCTGCCAGATGCAGGGCATCTTCCATCCCGGCTACCGGCGCATCCACATGGGCGCGGCGGCGCTGCTCGCCCAGCCGCATCTGGCGCTGCTCAAGGGCGAGGGCGGCGAGATCGAGCGCAAGCCGAACAAGGCCTGCCAGGTCAGCAGCCTGCACGACGGGACCTTGAGCGAGGAGGACTGGCCGCCGACCCTGCCCGATCCGCGCCAGCCCGACGACGAGGCGATGGACGTCGGGCGGCTGGCGGCGGTCTGGCGCGGCGCGGCCGACGATCCTTACGGCGCCGCCACCGTCGCGGCCACGGCGGCGGTGGCCTTGCGCCTGATGGGCCGCGCCGATTCGCCGGCGCGCGCCGACGCCGACGCCCGGGCGATGTGGGAGGCACGCGACCGCCGGCGGCTTGCCGCGGCGTGATCGGGCGATGGCGCGGCTTCTCATCTCGGCGGCCGGCAAGTCCTCGGGCAAGACCGTGCTCGGCATCGGCCTCGGCGCCGCCTTCGCGGGCCGAGGCCTCGCCGTGCAGCCGTTCAAGAAGGGCCCCGACTATATCGATCCGATGTGGCTGGCGCTGGCGGCGGGCCGGCCCTGCCGCAACCTCGACTACAACACGCAAAGTCCGGCCGAGATCGCCGCCCTGTTCGGGCGCCACGCGCGCACCTGCGATCTCGCTTTGATCGAGGGCAACAAGGGCCTTTACGACGGCACCGACCTCGGAGGCGCCAACAGCACGGCGGCGCTGGCCCGCCTGCTCGCCGCGCCGGTCCTGCTGGTGGTCGACGCCCAAGGAATCACCCGCGGCGTCGCGCCGCTGCTGCTCGGCTACCGCGCCTTCGGCCCCGATGTGACGTTTGCCGGCGTGGTGCTGAACAAGGTCGCCACGCCGCGCCACGAGGGCAAGCTGGTCGCCGCGATAGAGCGTTATACCGATTTCAAGGTGCTGGGCGCGCTGCATCGCGATGCCAGGCTCGCCATCCGGGAGCGACATCTCGGCCTCATCCCGGCGAATGAGGCCGGTGCCGCCGCAACGCGCGTCGAGCGGATCGCGGCGGCGGTCGCGGCGGGGCTCGATCTCGACGCCATCCTGGCGGCGGCGCGGCGGGCCCCGACGCTCGACGTCGCGGCGGCCGACGAGCCGGCGGCGCCGCGCCCCGATCTGCGCATCGGCATCGCCCGCGACGCCGCCTTCGGCTTCTACTATGCCGACGACCTCGAGGCCTTCCGGCGCGCCGGCGCCGAGCTCGTCCCGATCGACATGCTGCACGCGCCGCGTCTGCCCGAGATCGACGGGCTCTTCATCGGCGGCGGCTTCCCCGAGACCCAGGCGGCGGCGCTCGAATCGAACCGCGGCCTGCGCCGCGAGCTCCGCCGCGCCATCGCGGGCGGCCTGCCGGTTTATGC
>CAYTWJ010000347.1:0-3554 GCA_964442055.1 uncultured Rhodospirillaceae bacterium
GGCGCGAGGTCGATCGTGGCGATCGACGCGCCGCGCGCCGAGGCGCGCCAGCTGGCGTCGATCGGGTCGCCGACGACGCGTGAGGTCAGGCACAAGATGGCCGGCCCGTCGCGCAGGGCGCCGGCAATGGTGGCGAGATGGGCGAGCGTCGCCGGCGCCGCCCAGTGCAGGTCCTCGACGGCGAGTAGAACCGGCTGGCGGGCGCTGGCGGCGCGAACCAGGGCCGCCATGACCTCCTGCTTGCCGCGGTTGCGCGTGGCGTTGTCCATCGCGTCGTAGAGTCCGCGCAGCGCCGCCGGCTGCGGCAAGTCGAGCAAATCGTTGAGGAACACCTCGCGGTCCGGCGCCACCAACCCGGTTGCGAGCGCATCGCGCGCCGCCGTCTCGCGCTCGGGTTGTTCGGTCCCGCCGCCGAGGCCGAGCAGCGAGCGAGCCAGTTGCCGGATCGCGTCCTGGCCGCTGCCGACACCGAAGTCGAGCACCAGCGCGCGATGCGTGGCGAAGCCCTGCCGCGCCGCCCCGGCAGCGAACTCCTCGACCAGCCGGGTCTTGCCGATGCCGGCCTCGCCGCGCACGAACACCACCTGCCCCTGGCGCGATTCGCGGCACGCGGCAAGCATGCCCGCGATCTGGCCGAGCTCGGCGCGCCGGCCGACGAACGGCGTGCGCGCCGCCGGCGCCTCGCCGCGCAGGCCCTTGAGCCGCCAGACGCGGATGGGCTGGTCCCAGCCCTTCACCTCGGCCTCGCCGAGCGGCTCGCAGTGGGCGAGCTGGGAAACGGCGCGCTGCACCGCATCGGTGACCAATGTCTCGCCAGCCTGCGCCATGTCGTCGAGGCGCGCGGCGAGATTGACGGTCTCGCCGGTCACCGTGTATTCGCGGTGCGCCGCCGAGCCGACGCCGCTGGCCACAACCAGGCCGCTGGCGATGCCGACATGGACCTTGAGCGGCCGGCCGAGCTCGCGCGAGAGATCGGCCATGGCGGCGTGGATCGCGAGGGCGCAACGCACCGCCCGCTCGGGATCGTTGCTGTGCGCGACGGGCGCCCCGAAGCGAGCCATGACCGCGTCGCCGATGTGCTTGTCGATGCTGCCGCCGTGGCTTTCCACCAGCCCGTCGGTCACGGCGAAGAAGCGCTCGAGCAGCGCGTGGGTGGCCTCGGCGCCGAGCCGGCGGCTGAGCTCGCTGTAGCCGGCGATGTCGACGTTGAGCACGGTGACCTGGCGGCGCTCGCCGGCCGGTTCGGCGGGCGCCGGGGCGGGCGCCCGCGCGGGGGCGGATGCGGCCGCCGCCGAACCGCCGAGCTCGGCACCGCAGCCGCCGCAGAAGCGCTCGCCCTGCTGGTTGGCGAACCCGCAGGCCGGGCACAGCGCCTCGAGCGGCGCGCCGCAGCCGGCGCAAAAGCGGCGCCCCTCCCGGTTCTCGGCCTGGCAGCGCCCGCAGCGCATGGTCCGCTTCTTTCCCGCTATCAGCTTGTCACGGATGCTACCCCCGCCTTCGAAAGGCGACAAGCTGGCTGCCTTGGCAGCACGACGGGGCCGCGCTAAGGTGGCCGCCGCCCTCAGACAAGCCGCCTTTGCCCCCGGAGGATCGCATGTCAGCCGCCCTCTCGCTCGACGACTGGAAGAGCCAGGCCGCCGCGCTCAATTACCGCAACCAGGCCTTCATTGCCGGCAAATACGTGCCGGCGGTATCGGGCAAGACCTTCGATTGCATCAGCCCGATCGACGGCCGGCTGCTGACCAAGGTCGCCGCCTGCGAGGCCGCCGACGTCGATGCCGCGGTGCGGTCGGCGCGCGCCGCCTTCGACAACGGCGCCTGGGCCGGCGCCGCCCCGGCCCGGCGCAAGAAGGTGCTGACGCGGCTCGCCGAGCTGATGATGAAGCACCGCGACGAGCTGGCGCTGCTCGAGACGCTCGACATGGGCAAGCCGATCCGCTGGTCGACCTCGGTCGACATCCCCGCCGCCGCCAACGCCATCGCCTGGAACGCGGAGGCGATCGACAAGGTCTACGACGAGGTGGCGCCCACCGACCCCTCGGCGGTCGCGATGATCACGCGCGAGCCCTTGGGCGTCGTCGCCGCCGTGGTGCCGTGGAACTTCCCGCTCCTGATGGCCTGCTGGAAGCTCGGGCCGGCGCTCGCCACCGGCAACAGCGTGGTGCTGAAGCCGGCCGAGCAGACGCCGCTGACGGCGCTGCGCCTGGCCGAGCTGGCGGTCGAGGCCGGCCTGCCCGAAGGCGTGCTCAACGTCGTGCCCGGCTTCGGCGAGACCGCCGGCCAGGCGCTCGGCCGGCACATGGACGTCGACGGCATCGCCTTCACCGGCTCGACCGAGGTCGGCAAGCTGTTCCTGCGCTATGCCGGCGAGTCGAACATGAAGCGCGTCTCGCTCGAATGCGGCGGCAAGTCGCCCAACATCGTGCTCGCCGACGCGCCCGATCTCGACGCCGCCGCCAAGGCCGCCGCCTTCGGCATCTTCTTCAACCAGGGCGAGGTCTGCAACGCCGGCTCGCGGCTGGTGGTCGAGGAGCGCATCAAGGACGAGTTCCTTGAGAAGGTGATGGCGGTCGGCAAGCGGCTGCAGCCGGGCGACCCGCTCGACCCCAAGACGATGATGGGCGCCATGGTCGACGCCACCCAGACCCGCCGCGTGATGAGCTACATCGAGGCCGGCAAGAGCGAGGGCGCCGAGCTGAAGATGGGCGGCAAGCAGGCGCGCAGCGAGACCGGCGGCTGCTACATCGAGCCGACCGTGTTCGACAAGGTGCGCAACCGCATGAAGATCGCCCAGGAGGAGATCTTCGGCCCGGTGCTCGCCACCATCGCGGTCAAGGACGCCGCCGAGGCGGTGCAGGTGGGCAACGACAGCATCTACGGCCTTGCCGCGGCGGTGTGGACGGGCGACATCAATACCGCGATGAGGCTCGCGAAGGGCCTGAAGGCCGGCATCGTCTGGGTCAACTGCTACGACCAGGGCGACATGACCATCCCCTTCGGCGGCTACAAGCAGTCGGGCTTCGGCCGCGACCGCTCGCTGCACGCGCTGGAGAAGTACACCCAGCTCAAGACCACCTGGATCCAGCTCGCCTGACGGCCCGCCGGCGCCGCCGTCAGCCGCGCGCCGGCACCACCAGCTGGGTCTGGATCACCACCGCGGCGAGGCGGCCGTCGCCGCGGCTGATCCGCGTCTGCCAGGCCATGGTGGTGCGGCCACGGTGCAGCGGCGTGCATTCGGCGCGGGCGATGTCGCCGAGCGGGATGGCGGCGAAGAAGTTGGTCTTGCTCTCGATCGTCGTCGTCGTCATGCCCGCCGGCAGGTTGGCCACGGTGGCGACGGCGCCGAGCGTGTCGGCGAAGGCCATGATGGCGCCGCCGTGCAGCACCGCCGGGCGGGTGCAGAGCTCCTCGCGGACGGCGAGCTCGGCCTCGACGCGGTCGGGGGCGACGCTGACCAGCTTGATGTCGAGCAGCCGGGCGAACGGCAGCGGCACGTCGGTGTTCACGGCTGGCCTCCCTCATCTGGCGATGCGTTCGCCGGCGGGCGCTCGAAC
>CAYTWJ010000348.1:0-3522 GCA_964442055.1 uncultured Rhodospirillaceae bacterium
CGCGGCGCGGCAACCGGCCGCTGCTCAAGCAGGACGATCCGCGGCTGGTGCTGGAGCGCCTGATGGCCGAGCGCCACCCGGTCTATGCCGAGGCCGACATCGTCGTCGAGAGCGGCGACGGGCCGCACGAGGCGGTGGTCAGCGAGATCATCGACAAGCTCGCCGAGCGCATGGCCGAGGCGGCGCGGCGGTGATCAGCCAGACGGTAGAGGTCGCGCTCGGCGCGCGCAGCTACGACATCCTGGTCGGCGACGGCCTGCTCGCCCGCGCCGGCGCGCTGGTCGCGCCGCTCCTGCGCCGCCCGCGCACGGTGATCGTCACCGATTCCGTCGTCGCGCGCCTGCATCTCGAGACGCTGACCGCGGCCCTCGCCGCCGCCGGGATCGCGGCCGAGACCGTGCTGGTGCCGCCCGGCGAGGAGAGCAAGAGCTTCGCCGAGCTCGAGCGGCTGGTCGAGCGCCTGCTCGAGCTCGAGGTCGAGCGGCGCGACTGCCTGATCGCCTTCGGCGGCGGCGTGGTCGGCGACCTGGCCGGCTTCGCCGCCTCGATCCTGCGCCGCGGCGTCGACTTCATCCAGATCCCGACCACGCTGCTCGCCCAGGTCGACAGCTCGGTCGGCGGCAAGACCGGCATCAACAGCCGGCATGGCAAGAACCTGGTCGGCAGCTTCCACCAGCCGCGCCTGGTCATCGCCGACGTGACGCTGCTCGACACGCTGCCGCGGCGCGAGCGCCTGGCCGGCTATGCCGAGGTGGTGAAGTATGGCGCCATCACCGACGCGCCGTTCTTCCTCTGGCTCGAGGAGCACGGCGCCGGCGTCGGCGAAGGCGAGCGCGCCGCCCAGATCCGCGCTGTCGTCACCAGCTGCCGGCACAAGGCGCGCATCGTCGCCGCCGACGAGCGCGAGGAGGGGATGCGGGCGCTGCTCAATTTCGGGCACACCTTCGGCCACGCGCTCGAGGCCGAGGCCGGCTTCTCGAGCCGGCTGCTGCACGGCGAGGCGGTGGCCATCGGCATGGTGATGGCGATGGAGCTCTCGGCCATGCTCGGGCTCTGCCCGGGCGAGGACGCGGCGCGGCTGCGCCGCCATCTCGCCGGCCTCGGCCTGCCGACCGGCCCGACCGCCGTTCCCGGCGTGGTCTTCGACGCGCCGGCGCTGGTCCGCCACATGCAGCAGGACAAGAAGGTGGAGGGGGGCCGGCTGACCTTCATCCTCTCGCGCGGCATCGGCCAGGCGCTGATCAGCCGCGACGTCGCGGCGGCGCAGGTGATGGCCCTGCTCGAGCAGGAGCTGGCGGCGTGACCCGGTGCCGCGGCGCCCGCTGACGCCGCCCGCCTGAGCCGCCCGTGCTCGCCGATCTCTTCGCGGTCATCGCGCCGATCTTCGTTGCCGCCGGCATCGGCTTCGCCTGGATCAAGATCGGCCGCCCCTACCCGGCCCAGTTCGTCACCATGCTGGTGGTCGAGGTCGGCACGCCCTGCCTGGTCTTCGACGCGCTGACCCGGCACGAGGTCGGCGCCGCGGCGATCGCCGAGCTGGCGCTCGCCATGGCGCTGGCGCATGCCGGCTTCGCCGCGCTCGGCGCCGCCGCGCTGCGCCTCACCGGGCTGCCCCTGCCCCATTACCTGCCGGCGCTGATGTTCCCCAATGTCGGCAACATGGGGCTGCCGCTGGCGCTGTTCGCCTTCGGCCAGGCGGGCCTCGGCCTCGCCATCGCCTGCTTCGCCGTCGCCGCGGTGGCCCAGTTCACCGTCGGCCAGTGGATCGCCGCCGGCAGGAGCGGTGCCGGCATGCTGCTGCGCACGCCGCTTCTCTACGCCGTCGCGGTCAGCGTCGCCGTCATCGGGCTCGATCTCGAGCCGCCGCGCTGGCTCGCCAATACCGTCCAGCTCATCGCCGGCCTGACCGTGCCGCTGATGCTGATCACCCTCGGGGTGGCGCTGGCCGAGCTCAAGCTGACGGCGGCGCGGCGCAGCCTGGTGCTTTCGCTTCTGCGGCTGGTCATGGGATTCGGCGTCGGCTGGGGCCTGGCCGAGGCGCTCGGCCTCGCGGGCACGGCACGCGGGGTGTTGATCCTCGAATGCGCCATGCCGGTGGCGGTGTTCAACTATCTCTTCGCCCAGCGCTACAGCCGCGCCCCGGCCGAGGTCGCCAGCATGGTGCTGGTCTCGACCGCGCTCTCCTTCGCCACCCTGCCGCTGCTGCTCTATTTCGCGATGGGCGAGGCCGCGCGCTGAGCGCGACGGCGGCCGGCCTCAGGCGCCCGCCTCGCCCGGCGCCAGCGTGGTCAGGGCGAGGGCGTGCACCCGCTCCTTGAGCTCGGCGTCGAGGATGCGATAGACGAGGCGCTGGCGGGCGACGCGGCTCAGGCCGGCGAAGGCGGGGGCGACGATGGTCAGCCGGAAATGGGTCTCTCCCCCCGGCCGCGCCCCGGCATGGCCGGCATGGCGCGCCGATTCGTCGACGATTTCGAGCCGCAGCGGCGCCAGTTCGGCTTCCAGCTTGCGGCGGATTCGCGCGGCCATCGACATCGGGCTGTCCTTCTCGCGGAGCGCAGGCTGGTGGCTCGGCGCCCCCCTGTCAACCGCTTCGTCGCAGTGCGTTCTTCCGCCCGGCCGCCGGCTTGCAAGGGCCGCGGCCGGCTCCCATACTTAGCTCATGCGGACGCCACGGCGCGACAGGCGGGTGCGGGTTTCCGGCCCCGGCTGCGCCGGGGGCGAGGCCGAGCAGCAGTGCCAGCATCCCGATTGCAACGCGCCGGGCAGCTATCGCGCCCCGCGCTCGCGCGAGCCCGAAGACGGCCATTTCTGGTTCTGCCTCGACCATGTGCGGGAATACAACGCGGCCTGGGATTTTTTCGCCGGCATGAACCAGGCGGAGATCGAGGCCTACCAGCGCAACAACGCCACCTGGCACCGGCCGACCTGGCCGCTGGGCGGCCGCCCCGGGGGGGAGTTCGCCGGGGCCTGGGTGAAGGACGATCTCGGCCTCCTGTCGGAGCTCGGCATGATGCCGGGCGGAGCCGCGGCAAAGCCGCCGCAGCCGGCCGATCCGCGCGAACGGGCGGCGCTGGCCAAGCTCGATCTCGACGGCTCGGCTTCCTTGCAACAGATCAAGACTCGGTATAAGGAACTGGTAAAGCGGTACCACCCCGATGCCAATGGCGGCGACACGGCCGCCGAAGAGCGCCTGAAAGAGATCAATCAGGCTTACTCCTTTTTGCTTTCCTGCGGCTACGACTGAGCCCGGGAAGGCGCGGCGCCGGGAAGCGGCAATCTCAGAGCGACGGGTAGCGAACAATGAGCAATGCGCAGACGGCCGGGGCCTTGCCGGCGATGAATCGGGGCCTGCCCGACATCAAGCTGTCGGTGCGCCAGGTCTTCGGCATCGACAGCGACATGCAGGTGCCGGCCTATTCCGGCGCCGACGACCATGTGCCCGACATCGACGAGGCCTACCGCTTCGACCGCGAGACCACGCTCGCCATCCTCGCCGGCTTCGCCTACAACCGCCGCGTCATG
>CAYTWJ010000349.1:0-3517 GCA_964442055.1 uncultured Rhodospirillaceae bacterium
CGGCGGCGCGGGCCGATTTCGAGCGCGCCATCGCCGGCGCCCTCCCCGCCGGGCTCGACGACGCCCTCCTCGCCTACCGCGCCAAGCTCGCCGCCGAGCGGCCGAAATGGGCGACGCGCAAGGCCTCGCAGATGGCGCTCGAGGTGATCAATCCGGCGCTGTCCGAGACGCTGGGCGGCTCGGCCGACCTCACCGGCTCGAACAACACCAAGACGGCCAGCCTCGAGACGATCAAGGCCGGCGCCTACGGCGGACGCTACGTCCATTACGGCGTGCGCGAGCATGTCATGGCGGCGGCGATGAACGGCATGGCGCTGCACGGCGGCGTCATCCCCTACGGCGGCTCCTTCCTGGTCTTCACCGACTACGCGCGCCCGGCGATCCGCCTGTCGGCGATGATGGGGGTGCGCGTCGTTTACGTGATGACGCACGATTCGATCGGCCTCGGCGAGGACGGCCCGACGCACCAGCCGGTCGAGCATCTGGCCTCGTTACGCGCCATCCCCGGTCTCAACGTGCTGCGCCCGGCCGACGCAATGGAGACCGCCGAGTGCTGGGAGATCGCGCTCAAGACCGCCGACCGGCCCTCGGTGCTGGTGCTCACCCGCCAGGACCTGCCGGCGCTGCGCGACGACGCGCCGGCCGCGCCACGCTGCGCCCGCGGCGGCTACGAGATCGCGCCGGCCGACGGCGCCGCCCGGGTGACGCTGCTCGCCACCGGCTCGGAGGTGGCGCTGGCGCTGGAGGCGCGCCGGCAATTGCAGGCCGAGGGCATCGCCACCCGCGTCGTCTCGCTGCCCTGCTTCGAGCTGTTCGACGCCCAGGACGAGGCCTACCGCCAGGCCGTGCTCGGCCACGGCACGGCGCGGGTCGCGGTCGAGGCCGGCGTCGGCCAGGGCTGGGAGAAGTATCTCGGCCCGCGCGGCGCCTTCGTCGGCATGCGCGGCTTCGGCGCCTCGGCCCCCTTCGAGCAGCTCTATCGCCATTTCGGCATCACCGCCGAGGCGGTGGCAGCGGCAGCCCGGAAGCTGCTCTAGCCGGCGGCAAAATGCCGCTGGCTCCCGCCCTTGCACGGGGCCCCGATAACCCGTAGAACGGCGTCCCGATCCCCGTTCGTCGTCGCTCTCGCGCGTCGGCCGATCCTGGCGCCGGCGCCCGCACTTTGAGGTGGAGGCCATCATGCCGGTTCGCGTCGCCATCAACGGGTTCGGCCGCATCGGCCGTCTCGTCCTGCGCGCCGTCGTCGAGTCCAAGCGCACCGACCTCGAGGTCGTGGCGATCAACGATCTCGGCCCCGTCGAGACCAATGCCCACCTGCTGCGCTACGATTCCGTGCACGGCCCGCTGCCGGCCCAGGTGCAGACCCGCGACGGCGCGATCAACGCCGGCGCCGGCTGGATCAGGGTCACCGCCGAGCGCGACCCGGCCAAGCTGCCGTGGCAGGAGCTCGGCGTCGACATCGCGATGGAATGCACCGGCATCTTCACCGCGCGCGACGCCGCCGCCAAGCATCTCGAGGCGGGCGCGAAGCGGGTGCTGATCTCGGCCCCCGCCACCGGCGCCGACCTGACCGTCGTCTACGGCGTCAACCACGCCAAGCTCAAGCCCGAGCACAGGATCGTCTCCAACGCCTCCTGCACCACCAACTGCCTGGCGCCGGTGGCCGCCGTGCTGCACGAGGCGGTCGGCATCCAGCAGGGCTTCATGACCACCATCCACAGCTACACCGGCGACCAGCCGGTGCTCGACACCCTGCACAAGGACCTCTACCGCGCCCGCGCCGCCGCGCTGTCGATGATCCCCACCACCACCGGCGCGGCCAAGGCGGTCGGGCTGGTGCTGCCCGAGCTCGCCGGCAAGCTCGACGGCACGGCGATCCGCGTGCCGACGCCCAACGTCTCGCTGATCGACTTCAAGTTCGTCGCCAGGCGCAAGACCACCGTCGACGAGATCAACACCGCGATCGTCAAGGCCGGCAACGGCCCGCTTGCCGGCGTGCTGGCGGTCAACGACCAGCCGCTGGTGTCGAGCGACTTCAACCACAACCCGGCGAGCTCGACCTTCGATCTCAAGCAGACCCAGGTGATCGACGGCACGCTGGTGCGCGTGCTCAGCTGGTACGACAACGAGTGGGGCTTCTCCAACCGCATGTGCGACACCGCCGTCGCCATGAGCCGGCTCGGCTGAGGCGGGCGGCGCCGGGGGAGAAATGGGCGCCTACCGCACGCTCGACGATCTCGACGTCGCCGGCCGGCGCGTGCTGGTGCGCGCCGACCTCAACGTGCCGATGAAGAAAGGCAAGGTCACCGACGCGCTTCGTATCAGCCGCGTGCTCCCGACCCTCGACGAGCTGGCACGCAAGGGCGCCAAGGTGGTCGTGCTGTCGCATTTCGGCCGGCCCGACGGCAAGGCCCGCCCCGACATGTCGCTCAGGCCGCTGGCCCCCGTCCTCGCCGCGCACCTGAAGCGCCCGGTCGCCTTCGCCGAGGACTGCATCGGCGCGCCCGCCGCCGCCACGGTGGCCAGGCTCGGCAACGGCGAGGTCGCGCTGCTCGAGAACACCCGCTTCCACCCCGGCGAGGAGGCCAACGACCCAGCCTTCGCCCGCCAGCTCGCGGCGCTCGGCGATCTCTACGTCAACGACGCCTTCTCCTGCGCCCACCGCGCCCACGCCTCGACCGAGGGGCTGGCGCGCCTGCTGCCGGCGGCGGCCGGCCGGGGCCTCGAGGAAGAGGTGCGCCACCTCTCGGCGGCGCTCGAGGCGCCGAAGCACCCGGTGGCGGCGCTGGTCGGCGGCGCCAAGGTGTCGAGCAAGCTCGAGCTGCTCGGCAACCTCGTCGCCAAGGTCGACCGCCTGATCATCGGCGGCGGCATGGCCAACACCTTCCTCTTTGCGCAGGGCCGCGAGGTCGGCAAGAGCCTGTGCGAGCGCGACCTCGCCGACACCGCGCGCGCCATCGTCGCCAAGGCCAAGGCCAACGGCTGCCGGGTCATCCTGCCCGAGGACGTGGTGGTGGCGGCGGAGTTCAAGGCCGGCGCGGCGGCGCAGACGGTGCCGGTCGACCGTGTTCCGGCCGACCGCATGATCCTCGACATCGGGCCGGCCTCGGCCGCGGCGCTCGGCGCCATGCTGGCCGAATGCCGCACGCTGGTCTGGAACGGCCCGCTCGGCGCCTTCGAGACGCCGCCCTTCGACGCCGGCACCACCGCGGTGGCCCGCGCCGCCGCCAAGCTGACCCGCGCCGGCAGCCTGCTCAGCGTGGCCGGCGGCGGCGACACCGTGGCGGCGCTGCGCCATGCCGACGTCGCCGACGCCTTCTCCTATGTCTCGACCGCGGGCGGCGCGTTCCTCGAATGGCTCGAGGGCAAGGAGCTGCCCGGCCTCAGCGTGCTCGCCGCCCGCTGAGGGCGCAGCGCGCCGGCGTTGCGCGTGCCGGCGCCTTGGGCTAAGCAGGGCGCCGCCGCCGGCGCCGACCCCGTCAAGGAGAACGAGCGATGAAAACGAGCCGCAAGGTCC
>CAYTWJ010000350.1:0-3513 GCA_964442055.1 uncultured Rhodospirillaceae bacterium
GCGCTGGCCGATCTCGACGTCGTGGTGAGCTGCGCCCATGCCCGCTTCGCGCCGGCGCTGCTGGCGGCGCTGCCGCGCGGGCTCAAGCGGCTGGTCGCGCTCGGCTCGACGCGCATGTTCACGCGCTTCCCCGACGCGGCGGCCGAAGCGGTGCGGGCCGCCGAGGCGGCGCTGGCGGCGAGCGGCCGGCCGGCGCTGATGCTGCACCCGACGATGATCTATGGCGGCGAGGCCGAGAACAACATCCAGCGCCTCGTCGCCTGGCTTCGCCGCGTGCCACTGGCGCCGCTGCCGGGCGGCGGCCGCAACCTGGTGCAGCCGGTCCACGTCGACGACGTCGCCGAGGCGGCGGCGCGCGCCGCGCTGGCCGACGACCCGGGCGAGGCGCCGCTGGTCGTCGCCGGGCCGGCGGCGATGACCTATGCCGAGATGGTGCGCGCGGTCGCGGGGGCGATCGGCCGCCCGGTCCGCATCCTGCCGCTGCCGGCCGGCCTGCTCGTGCCGCTCGCCGCGCTGACGGCGCTCATCCCGTTCCTGCCGACGATCCGGCCGGCCGAGGTGCGCCGCCTGCTCGAGGACAAGGCCTTCGACGCCGCGCCCCTGCGCCGGCGATTGGGCATCGAGCCGATGCCCTTCGAGGCAGGATTGCGGCGCATGCTGGCGGAGCCGGGCGCCCGAGAGCGCCGAGGCTGACTCGTGATAGGGCTGGTTCGTTCTCGCCGGTTCATATTCGGAGCTGGCCGGAAGCCGGGTAGTTCCTGCTCCGGGGTCGCCACCGTGCGCCGACCCGATCCCGGGCTGCGCCGGGACGGAAAGCGGCGAATCGCGGAATTGATCGAGCGCGTGCATGGCCGGCAACCGAGAGGGGTCTTGGATCATGTTCGGCAAGCAAGTGACGCTGTTCGAGCTGTTCGGCTTCCGGGTCAAGGTCGACATGAGCTGGATCTTCCTCGCCCTGCTCATCGCCTGGTCCTTGGCCCAGGGCTTCTTCCCCGCCCTCTACGAGGGGCTGCCGCCGCTCACCTACTGGTGGATGGGCGTGGCCGGCGTCATCGGGCTGTTCCTGTCGCTGGTCGCGCACGAGCTGTCGCACTCGCTGGTCGCCCGGCGCTACGGCCTGCCGATCCGCGGCATCACGCTGTTCATCTTCGGCGGCGTGGCCGAGATGGAGGAAGAGCCCCTCACCCCCAAGGCCGAGTTCCTCATGGCGATCGCCGGGCCGATCGCCAGCCTGCTGCTGGCCATCCTCTTCCACGTCGCCTCGGCGCTCGGCGAGGCCGTCGGCCTGCCCGACGCGGTCGTCGGCATCACGTACTACCTTGCCTTCCTCAACACCCTGCTCGCCGCCTTCAACCTGCTGCCGGCCTTCCCGCTCGACGGCGGGCGCGTGCTGCGCGCGGCGCTGTGGCAGCGGCACGGCGATTTGCGCCGCGCCACACGCACCGCCTCGCGCGTCGGCGTGACCTTCGGCTATCTCCTGATCGGCCTCGGCATCCTCAACGTGCTGCTCGGCAACTTCATCGGCGGCATGTGGTGGTTCCTGATCGGCATGTTCCTGCGCGGCGCCGCCGAGGCGTCCTACTACCAGCTAGTGGCGCGCCGCGTGCTGGAAGGCGAGCCGGTGCGCCGCTTCATGACCGCGGACCCGGTCACGGTCACCCGCGCGCTCAAGCTCCGCGGCCTGGTCGAGGACTACATCTACAAGTACCACTACGACCTCTTCCCGGTGACCGAGGACGGGCGGCTGGTCGGCTGCGTCACCACGCGCCAGGTCAAGGAGGCGCCGCGCGAGCGCTGGGAAAGCCTGACCGTGGGCGATGTCTTCGCCCGCTGCTCGCCGGACAACACCATCGACGCCGGGCACGACGCGGTGAAGGCGCTGGCGCTGATGCAGCGCACCGGCAACAGCCGGCTCATGGTGACCGAGGGCGGGCGGCTGGTCGGCATCATCGCGCTCAAGGACCTGCTGGCGCTGCTCGCGCTGAAAATGGACCTCGAGCGCGAGGACTGACCCGGGCGGCGGCGGCTCGGGCGGCCGTCGCCCCGCGCAGGGACCGTGTACGGCAAAGCATGCTCGATTGCGCCAAAGGATTCGCCTCCCGCCATGCCCGGGATTGATCGGGAGCAAGGTGCCGGCAATTCGAAAGTGGTAGACGGAAGCATGTGCTGGGGTAGGTTTGCGCCGTCGCCAAAGGATTGGCGTGCGCGGAGTCCCGGGTTGCGGATGAGGCGCGCGCCGGCGACCTGGCTCGTCGCGCTGTGCGGGCTTCTTGTCCTGCTGGCCCTGTCTCCCCCCGCGCGCGGCGCCGCCCCGGCCGACATGCCGCAGTGGCAAACGGCGGCGGGCGACGTCGCCGACCCTTGCTGTCCGCTCGGCCGCGATCGGGCGGATGACGGCCAATGCGGGCTGGGAGCCTCCTGTCCCCATTGCATGGTCGGCATCGACACGGTGCTGGCCACGCCGTTGCGTTACGAGCCGGGTGCGGGTCGCATGGCCGCCATCGACGGCGGCGAGAATTGGCCCCCGGACGCGCCGCCCCCCAAGCCCACCGCCCATATCTGACGCATCGCGCCGTCACGGCGCCGCGTCGTTCGCCCGTCCGTCCGCCGCAACTGGCCGAGCCGCGCGCGCGGCATGGGGCGGGCAGGAATTCCAGCGCGAGCCGGCCACCGCTGTCGGCGATGGCGGCTGCACGACGCAGCTCGACACAGATGGAAAGCAAGAGGATCGAAGTCATGAGAAAGCAACCGTTGAGAATGGCGCTGGCGGCATTCGCAAGCGCGATGCTGCTCGCCGGCGCCGCCGGCGCCGTGGACGAGCATCATCCGCCGGCCGGCGCGGCGCAGGCGCAGCAAGCGCCGACCGCGCCGCCCGCGCCCGCCGCCCAGCCCGGCCAGCAGCCGCCGGCCGGCGGCGCAATGATGGGCGGCATGGGGATGATGGGCGGCCAGGGCATGATGGGCGGCATGATGCCGATGATGATGGGCATGATGCAGGGCGGCATGGGCATGGGCCCGGGCGGCATGATGATGGGCCCGGGGGGCCCCGGCATGGGCATGGGCCCGGGCGGCATGATGATGGGCCCGGGCGACCCCGGCATGGGCGGCTGGGCGGGCGGCGTCGACCGGGTCGAGGGTCGCATCGCCTTCCTGCGCGCCGAGATCAAGATCACCGAGGCGCAGGCCCCGGCGTGGAACGCTTTTGCCGACACGTTGCGCGGCACCGCCAGGAAGCTCGCCGAGCTGCGCGCCAAGGCGCCGCAGCCGGACGCGGCGCCGCCCGCGTTGCCGCAGCGGCTCGAACTGCACGAGCAATGGCTGTCGGCGCGTCTCGACGGCCTGCGCGCGACCCGGACGGCGCTGGCCGCCCTCTACGAGGTGCTGACCGACGAGCAGAAGAAGACCGCCGAAGAGCTGGTTCCGATGCACGGCGGCCTGATGGGCATGATGTGAGGGCATAGCGGCTGGCGGAAGCGCGGCGGCGTCGCCGGCTTCCGCGGCCGCATTCCACGT
>CAYTWJ010000351.1:0-3488 GCA_964442055.1 uncultured Rhodospirillaceae bacterium
CCCAGCATCGGAACAACCAGGCTGGCAATCAGGGCCGCTCTCAGGGGGCTGCGCATGACGCCAGTTGACGCCCGCAAACGGGCGAAATTGCGGCGCCCGGCAACGATGGCGACTATTCGGCGGCTCGCTTGTCGACGCCGGCACCGGGCTTGAGCACATAGGCGCGCTGCGCATCGCCCTCGCGGTCGACCAGCGAGGCGGGGCGGCCGCCGCTCGATTCGGCGATGCCGAGGAAGCGGCCGAGGCCCAGGCCGGCGCAATGATCGCGCAAGCGCTGTCCGACGGCGTCGAGCTCGAGCGGGTCCGGCGGCGCCACCGGCTCGCCGGCGACAGCCATGTAATGGCCGCGCGCTTCGACCGCCAGTTCCTGCATCTTGGCGACGTTCTCGGCGACGGCGTGAAGCTGCTGCTCGAGCTCGCGCGCGACGCGCAGCCTTTCGGTCAGGGCGCGGCTCAGCGACGCGCGGCCGATGCGGCGCGCCTCGTCGTGCCGACGCGCCTCGGCGGCCGCCAGATCGGCCCGCACGGCGGTCAACTGCGCCGCCACCTGATCGAAGTCGACCCACAGCGCGTCGTCGGCGGCGCGGGTCCGATCCAGCCGGCCGCGCGCCTCCATGTCGCCCTTGGCGGCCTTGATGGCGAGTTCGCTGCGCAATTTGGCGCTGGCGTCGATCTGCTCGCGGAGCGCGTTTTGCCGCGTCTCGAGGTCGGTGACGAGGGCGCGCAATGGCTCGATGTCCTTCGCCTGGCCGCCACCGAAAAAGTCCTTCAGCATGCCGCTTCCCCCTCTCATCTGCGCCGCCGCTCCCGCCGGAAAGGCGATCGGCACGCGGACAAGCCGAACACGGCTCGCCCGCCCCTGCGATGCGGATGCTCGCCGGCAGTCTGTTCCTGACTGGTTAGCATTCCGTTGCCGCTGGGGCCAGCCCGCTTGTCGGCTCGCTGCGGCTGGCGTATGGATCGGCACCGCCCAAGGAGATAGGAATGCTGCCCTTGACCGATCACGGCTTTCAGCTTGGAAATTGCTTTTCCGCCAACTACAGCGAGGCACGAAGAAGATTCCTCGAGCAAGTCGGCGCCGCCGGGGGAAGCCTCTCCCACTACGACAATCCGTTGCCGGGACCGACCGGCGAGGCCCTTGCCACGGACGTGGCCTGGTTCGGGCCGCGATCGGCGTCGCGCGTGCTGGTGCTGATCTCGGGCACGCACGGAGTCGAAGGCTTTTGCGGTTCCGGCGCGCAACTTGACTGGCTGCTGGCCGGCGGCCCGCAGCGCCTGCCAAGCGATGTCGCCGCGCTGCTGGTGCACGCCATCAACCCTCACGGCTTTGCCTGGCTGCGCCGGGTGACCGAAGAGGGCGTGGATCTCAACCGCAACTTCGCCGATTTCGATTTGCCGTTGCCGGGCAATCCCGGCTACGACGAACTCGCCGACGCCTTCGTGCCGGCGGCGCTGGACGGCGCGCTGTTCGAGGCCGCGATGGCGCGACTGGCGGCTTGGCGCCAGGCGAACGGCGAGAAGGCCTACAGCATCGCCCGCTCGGGCGGGCAGTATCGCCATCCTGGCGGCCTTTTCTATGGCGGCTCGGCCCCCACCTGGTCGCGCCGGACGTTCGAGCGGATCATCGCCGACCACCAGTTGGCGCGGCGCGCGCTGGTCGCCTGCGTCGACTATCACACCGGGCTTGGCCCTTTCGGCTACGGCGAGCTCATTTCCGTCCACGCGCCGGGCAGCCCTTCCAACGAGCGCGCCCGCACGTGGTTCGGCGAATCCCTCACCGTCATCGGCGCCACCTCGTCGGCCGGCGCCCGCCACGGACTCATGTACCAGCGGCTCGAGGAGATGCTGGGCGACCGCCAGGTCGCCGCGGCGCTGGAATTCGGCACCTTCTCCTCCGAGGCAGGCCTGGTGGCCTTGCGCGAGGATCATTGGCTGCACAACCGGACGAACGTCGACTGGCATGCTGACGAAACAAGGCGCATCAAGGCGCAAATCCGGCGCCACTTCTTTCCCGACACCGACGACTGGAAGGAGATGGTGCTTTTCCGCAGCCGCCAGGTGATCCGCCAGGCGCTCGCCGGCTTGGCCGGGGGTTGAAAACCGCGCGGACAAGGACGCTTCACGCCAGCCTACCGCCGGTGCCGTCTCCGCCCTAATTCCGCCACAAAAGTGCTACGGGCCCCGCTGCCGCTTCTTCGCGCGCGGCTGCGGCAATTTCGCGGGCGTAACTTTGGGTTAAGTACTCCGTCGGTTGCGTCGGCGGGTCGTCCTGATCATGATTCGATCCAGCAGTTTTCAACACGAAGGGGGTGGGTCATGTTCGCTTGGTTCGGAATGACTCTGGGCATCGGCAGCATGCTGCTGCTGTGCGCCCAGACGTTTCTCTGGTCGGTACACGGCGTTTGGCCCGACCTCAGCGTGATGGCGGTGCTGGCGGCCAGCATCGGCAACCAGTGGCTGGCCGAGATACCCAAGTGGGTGCTCAAGCTGCCGGCGGGGATCGCGATGCTCGGCGCCGGCCTCGGGCTGACCGTCATCGGCAGCGCGATCGATTATGCGATCGACAGCCTGCGCGGCCGCCACCAGCGGCATCGCTTCAACACGCTGAAGAAGGCCTGATCGTCTCCGGGGGGAGGGGCAAGCGGCGGCCGACGGCGACCTCGGGTCGCTCGTCAGCCGCCGCGCATGCCTTCGCGCTGCTGGCGGGCGCGCTCGCGCTGGAGCCAGTCGCGTTCCGCGGCCAGGCAGCTCTCGTAGGCCGTCGTCCCCGCCTGCAGCCCCCGTTCCCGACAGAGGCGCTCGATATAGGCGGCATCGGTCTCGCAGCCGGCGAGCGACGCCAGAAGCGCGGCGAATATAACGATCCGTCTGGTCATGCCGGCCTGGAAAGGGCGGGGCGCCGCGCGATCCCAACGGCGGCCGCCGCCTCGAAAAATGGCTCCGGAGGAGGGATTCGAACCCCCGACCCGGCGGTTAACAGCCGCCTGCTCTACCACTGAGCTACTCCGGATCAGCGGGGCCGCAAACTAGCGCCGGCGGGCCCTCATCGCAAGGGTGCCGTTCAGTCGGCCGCGGCGGCAGGCCGCGTTGCGCCGCGCGCCGGCAACAGCACCGTCGCCAGCGCCCCGAGAACGAGAACCAGCGCCACGAACTCGCGCCAGCCCGGTCGCTCGCCCAGCATGGCGGCGCCGCTCAGCACCCCGACCACGGGGATCATCAGCGTCGACAGGCCGGAGACGGCAACCGGCACCATGTTGACGATCTTGTTCCATGCCCAGTAGCAGAAGATGAAGCACACCAGCATGTTGTAGAGCGTCGCCAGCGCCGGGCCGGCACTCACCGGACGAAGCTGGTCGATTTCCAGGAGAACGGCTCCCGCGGCCAAGGGAACCCCGCCGAGCACCATCTGCCAGCCGGCGAAGGACACCGCCGGCAAGCCGATGGGGTAGCGCTTGGTCAGCACCACGCCGATGGCCCATGAAAAGGCC
>CAYTWJ010000352.1:0-3485 GCA_964442055.1 uncultured Rhodospirillaceae bacterium
TCGCCGCGCCGGTTGGTGACCGGCGAGAGGAACTCGTGCAGCAGATAGCCGTGCGCGGCGTGCAGCTCGATCAGGTCGATGCCGAGGCGCAAAGCGCGCCCGGCGGCGGCGACGAAGGCGGCGCGCAGCCGCGCCATGTCGGCCTCGGTCATCGCCTGCGGCGCCGGCCAGTCGTCGGCGAAGGGCAGGGCCGAGGGGGCGATGGTCGGCCAGGGGTCCTCCTCGGGCCTGAGCGCGTTGCCGCCGGCCCAGGGGAGCTGGGCCGAGGCCTTGCGCCCGGCATGGCCGAGCTGGATGCCGATGCGGGCCGCGCCCCAGCGCCGGCAATGGGCGAGCACGCGCGCCAGCGCCGCCTCGTTGGCGTCGCTGTAGAGCCCGAGGCAGCCGTGGGTGATGCGGCCGCGCCGCTCGACCGCCGTCGCCTCGATCATCACCAGGCCGGCGCCCGAATTGGCCAGCGTGCCGAGATGGGCGAGGTGCCAGTCGGTGGCGCTGCCGTCGTCGGCGCTGTACTGGCACATCGGCGCGACGACGAGGCGGTTGGGCAGGGTGAGCCCGGCAAGGGTGATCGGGGCGAACAGCGCACTGGTCATGGCGGGGGACTCCGGGTTGGCGGGATTGCGGGGCGGCGGGCGGGTCGTCTCAGCGGGCGGCGAACTCGCGCGCCGCCGCCTCCATGGTGAGGAAGACGGCGCCGCCCTCGATCAGCCGCAGCACCAGGCGCTCGAGCATCATCATGCGGTGGCCGCGGCCGATCACGAAGGGGTGGCAGGTATAGGTGAGCACGCCCCACTCGGCGACGCGCTGCATGTAGAGGAAGTCGTCGATCCAGTTGCCGAGCACGGCCTGGGCGCTCATCAGCCCGGGCAGCAGCGTGGCCTGCGTGCGGATGTATTCGAAATGCGGATAGTCGTCGAGGCTCCAGCTGATCGGCATCTCGATCAGCGGCGTCGGTTCCCCCAGGATGCACGGCTCGTCGAGCCGGATCTGGTCGCCGCGCCGCGCATGGTAGGGCGTGTAGTCGTCGCCCATCATGCTGCTTTCGTAGAGGAAGCCGTGCGCGAGCAGGAGCTCGACGGTGTGCGGGCTCAGGTCCCAGGACGGCGAGCGGTAGCCGCGCGCCCGCTGGCCGCTCAGGGCGCGGATCGCCTCGTTGGCGCGCACGAGCCCTTCCTCCTCCTGCTCGCGGCTCAAGGTGGCCGGCGGCGCGTGCGTCCAGCCGTGATGGCCGACCTCGTGGCCGGCGGCGACGATCGCCGCGCAAGATTCGGGATAGGTGCCGATGACCACGCCGGGGATGAAGAAGGTCGCCGGGATGCGGTACTTGGCCAGCAGGTCGAGGATGCGCCGCACGCCGACGGGGCCGAACTCGCCGCGCGAGATCGGCGTCGGCGTGGTCAGGCCGCGGGCGATGAAGCCCGACATGGCGTCGAAATCGAAGGTCAGGCAGACGATGTGGCGCGGCAAGTCTTGTTCCCCCGGCAGGCGTCCGGCGATCATACAGGCCGCCCCGTCGGCGGCGGAACCCCGTCCTTGACATGGCTGGTGAGCGGGACGGACAGTGCCGCGCCCCGCCGTCCCTGCCATCCTCGCGGTCATGTCCAACGGGTTCCGCGCCATCGCCGCCGCGCTCCTGATGCAGGTCAGCACCTCGCTCTTGTGGATGGCGGTGCCGGTGCTCGGGCCGCGCATCACCGCTTCGGCCGAGGTGGCGGCGAGCCGGGTCGGCGAGTATTCGGGGCTGCTCTTTCTCGGCGCCGTGCCGCCGACGCTGCTGGCCGGGCTGGCGATCGCCCGGCTCGGCGCGCTCCGGGTGATCCAGCTCGGCGTCGCGCTGGCGGCGGCGGGGCTGGCGCTGGTGGCCGCCGGCGAGTGGGCGGCGGTCCTCGCCGCGGCGCTGGTCGTCGGCGCCGGCTACGGCCCGGCGGCGCCGGCGTCGAGCGACATCCTTGCCCGCCACACCTCGCCGCGCGCGCGCGGCCTCGTCTTCTCGATCAAGCAGAGCGGCGTGCCGGTCGGCGGCGTGCTGGCCGGCGCCCTGCTGCCGCCGCTGGCGCTGGCCTTCGGCTGGCGCGCCGCGCTCTTCGCCACGGTCGCGCTGGCGCTGGCGGCGGCGCTGCTGGTCGATCCGTTGCGGCGCCATCTCGACGGCAAGCCCGCTGCGGCGGCGCCGCCGCTCGACGGCGCCGCGCTCAGGCGCGCGCTGTCGCCGCTCGCCGCGCTGCGGCTCCATCCCGACCTGCCGCGGCTGAGCTTCGTCGGCTTCGCCGCGGCGGCGCTGCAGGGCGTCGTCTTCGCCCTCTTCGTCACCTACCTGGTCGAGCGGCTCGGCTTCGGCCTGGTCGAGGCCGGGCTTGCGTTCTCGGCCTTGCAGCTCGCCGGCGTGGCGGCGCGCATCGGCTCCGGGATTGCCGCCGACCGCTGGCTCGGCGGGCGGCGCGTGCTGGCGCTGCTCGGCGCCGCCGGCCTTGCCGCCACCGTCATGCTGGCCGCGCTCGCGCCGGGCCTGGCGCTCGCGCCGGCGCTGGCGCTGGCGGCGGCCACCGGCTTCGCGGTGGCCGGCTGGAACGGCGTCTATCTGGCCGAGCTCGCCCATCTGGTGCCGCGCCACCAGGTGGGCTCGGCCACCGGCGGGGCGCTGTTCTTCGTCTTCCTCGGCTACGTCGCCGGGCCGCTGGCGGCGAGCGCCGTCATCGCCGCGAGCGGCAGCTTCGCGCTCGCCTTCCTCGCCGCCGGCGCGCCGAGCGGCGCCGCGGGCTTGAGCGAGCTCCTCGCGCGGCGCCGCTGACCGGCGCTCAGGCGGCGCGCCGGCGCGCGGCGGCCGCGGCGAGGCCGCGCTCCAGCGTCGGCCCGGCCAGCGCCAAGAGCGCGAGGACGAGCAAGGCGAGCGACAGCGGCTTCTCGAGGAAGATCATCGCGTCGCCCTGGCTGATGGTCATGGCGCGGCGGAACTCCTGCTCGGCCAGGGGCCCGAGGATCATGCCGATGATCACCGGCGCGGTCGGGAAGTCGAAGCGGCGCATGAGGAAGCCGGCCGCGCCCATCAGGTAGAGCAGCAGCAGGTCGACCACCGAGCGGCTGATGCCGTAGGTGCCGATGGTGGCGAAGACCAGGATGCCGCCGTAGAGCTGCGTCTCGGGGATGCGCAGCATCTTCACCCACAGCCCGACCAGCGGCAGGTTCAGCACCAGCAGCATGACGTTGCCGACATAGAGGCTGGCGATCAGCCCCCAGACCAGCGCCGGCTGCTGCTCGAGCAGGAGCGGCCCCGGGTTGATGCCGTAGCTCTGGAAGGCGGACAGCATGATCGCCGCGGTGGCCGAGGCCTGCAGGCCGAGCGCCAGCATCGGCACCAGCACGCCGGCGGCCGAGGCGTTGTTGGCCGCCTCGGGCCCGGCCACGCCCTCGATCGCACCCTGGCCGAATTCCTCGCGGTGCCGGGAGAGGCGTTTCTCCAGCCAGTAGGAGAGGAAGGTCGGGATCTC
>CAYTWJ010000353.1:0-3483 GCA_964442055.1 uncultured Rhodospirillaceae bacterium
CGCCATCGCGGGCCGGACGGCGACGGCCAGTACGCGGCCGGCGACGTGGCGATGGTCCACACCCGGCTTGCGATCATCGATCTCGTCACCGGCGACCAGCCGCTGCACGAGCCGGGCGGCGCCGCGCTCGTCGCCAACGGCGAGATCTACAATTACCTCGAGCTGCGCGACCAGCTCGCCAACGCCCCTTTCACGACCCGCTCGGACTGCGAGCCGGCGCTCTATCTCTATCGCCGCGACGGCCTGGGCTTCGCCGAATCCCTGCGCGGCATGTACGCGCTGGCGCTGCACGATCCGGCGGAAGGCAGCCTGGTGCTGGCGCGCGACCCCTTCGGCATCAAGCCGCTCTATTGCGCCGAGACCCCGCGCGGCTTCGCCTTCGCCTCGGAGCCGCGGGCGCTGATCGCGGCCGGGCTGGTGGCGCCGCGCGTCGCCGCGCGGCCGCGCGAGGAGCTGCTGCAGCTGCAGTTCACCAGCGGGCGCGACACCATCTACCAGGGCATCCAGCGCGTGCTGCCGGGCGAGACCCTGGTGCTGCGCCGCGGCCGCGTGGTCGAGCGCCGCCGCCGCGCGGCGCTGCCCGAGGACGGGCCCGCCGGGTGGAGCGAGGACGAGGCGCTCGAGCGCCTCGACGCGGCGATGCGCGACAGCGTCACCGTGCACCAACGCGCCGATGTCCCCTACGGCATGTTTCTCTCGGGCGGCATCGACAGTGCGGCCCTGCTCGCCCTGATGGCCAGGCTGAACGGCCGGCCGGTGCGCGCCTACACGATCGGCTTTCCCGACAGCGCCGGGCGCGACGAGCGGGCGCATGCGCGGACGCTGGCCCAGCGCGTCGGCGCCGAGCATGTCGAGGTCGCGTTCACCGCCGAGGATTTCTGGACCCTGCTGCCGGCCGTGGTCGCGGCGATCGACGATCCGGCCGCCGATTACGCCGTGCTGCCGACTTGGAAGCTGGCGCGCGAGGCGGCGAAGGACCTGAAGGTGGTGCTGTGCGGCGAGGGCGGCGACGAGATCTTCGCCGGCTACGGTCGCTATCGCAGCGCGCTGCGTCCGTGGTGGCGGGGCGGGCGGGCGATGCGCCCCAGGGGCATTCTCGACGGCTTCGGCCTGCTGCGCGAGAAGCCGAGCGGCTGGCGCGACGGCATCGTCGCCGCCGAAGCCACCGCCGCGACCCCGGGGCGCAGCCGCCTGCAGATGGCGCAAGCCGTCGACTGCGCCGACTGGCTGCCGAACGACCTGTTGCTCAAGCTCGACCGCTGCCTGATGGCGCACGGCCTCGAAGGGCGCACGCCGTTCCTCGATCCGGCGGTCGCCGCCGTCGGCTTCCGCCTCGCCGACAGCGACAAGATCCGCCGCGGCCTCGGCAAGTATCTGCTGCGGCGCTGGCTCGCCGAGGCGCTGCCCGAAGCCCAGCCCTTCTCGAAGAAGCGCGGCTTCACCGTGCCGGTCGGCGAGTGGATCGCCGCGCGCGGCGAGCGACTCGGCCCGCTGGTGGCGCGCCAGCCGGGCGTCGCCGAGGCCTGCCTGCCGGACGCGGTGGAGAAGCTCTACCGCAGCCGTGGCAAGCGCAACGGCTTGGCCGCCTGGACCCTGCTCTTCTACGCGCTCTGGCACCAGCACCACGTGCTGCGCCGGCCGGCCGCGGGCGACGTCTTCGACATGCTGGCGGCATGAGGAAAGGCTGGCGATGGATCGCTTCGACCTGATGATTCGCGGCGGCACGGTGGTGACGCCGAACGGCATCGGCATCGGCGATGTCGGCGTGCGCGCCGGCCGCACGGCGGCGATCGGCGCGCTCGCCGGCGCCGCGGCGGCCGAGGTGATCGAGGCCCGCGGCCTGCACGTCCTGCCTGGCGTCATCGACAGCCAGGTGCATTTCCGCGAGCCCGGCCTCGAGCACAAGGAGGACATCGCCAGCGGCAGCGCGGCGGCGGTGCTCGGCGGCGTCACCGCGGTGTTCGAGATGCCCAACACCAGGCCGGCAACGACCGGCGCCGAACTGCTCGCCGACAAGCTCGGGCGCGCGCAGGGCCGCGCCTGGTGCGATTACGCCTTCTATGTCGGCGCCACGGCCGAGAACGCCGACGATCTCGCCCGGCTCGAGCGCCTGCCGGGCTGCTGCGGCGTCAAGATATTCATGGGCTCCTCGACCGGCGACCTGCTGGTCCCCGACGACGCCACGCTCGAGCGGGTGCTGGCGAGCGGCCGGCGGCGCGTCGCCGTGCATGCCGAGGACGAGGCGCGGCTCGCCGAGCGCAAGGCGCTCGCCGCTTCGCCCGGCGCCGGCGCGGCGCTGCATCCGGTCTGGCGCGACGTCGAGACCGCGCTCGGCGCCACGCGCCGGCTGATGGCGCTGGCGCGCAAGACCCGGCGTCCGGTCCATGTCCTGCACGTGACCACGGGCGAGGAGACGGCGCTTCTGGCCGAACATCGCGACATCGCCACGGTCGAGGTCACGCCGCAGCATCTCACGCTGGCGGCGCCCGATTGCTACGACCGCCTCGGCACGCTGGCGCAGATGAACCCGCCGATCCGCGAGGCCCGTCACCGCGACGCCCTGTGGCGCGCCGTCGCCGATGGCGTCGTCGACGTGATCGGCTCCGACCACGCGCCGCACAGTCGCGAGGAGAAGGCGCGGCCCTATCCGCAGAGCCCGTCGGGCATGCCCGGCGTGCAGACCCTGCTGCCGCTGCTGCTTGATCATCTCCATCAAGGCCGCCTGACGCTCGCGCGCCTGGTCGACCTGACCAGCGCCGGCGCCCAGCGGGCCTTCGGCATCGCCGGCAAAGGCCGCCTCGCCGTCGGCTACGACGCTGACTACACCCTCGTCGATCTCGATCGGCGCCAGCGCATCGACGAAGGCTGGCTGGCCAGCAAGTGCGGCTGGTCGCCCTTCGCCGGGATGACCGTCACCGGCTGGCCGGTGATGACGGTGATTCGCGGCCGTGTCGCCATGCGCGACGGGGCGCTGCAAGGAAACGCGGCCGGCCGGCCGCTGCGCTTCGACGGCTGCGCGATTCTCTAGCGCCACTGTTTGTGAATAGCGTGGATATCAAATCGCTTAGTTAACGTCGTCCTTTCGGCTATAGTTTCTCTGCCCGCGAACCGGGCATCAGCACAAGCATCGGATCGGAACGCAGGCAGCAGGCCGCGCGATACCTGAGCGAGCGAGGGGCTGCGGTGGACTTTCGCGAAGAGGACATCGATGACGAGCGGTTGCGCCAGCTGCACCGCTACTGGCGGCGGAAGCGCGATGAGCGGGCGATGCCGCGCCGCGCCGACATCGACCCGCTCGAGCTGCGCAACCTGCTCGGCAGCCTCTTCCTGATCGACGTCGGCTACGAACCGCTCGGCTTCCGCTACCGGCTGGCCGGGACGCGGCTGGTCGAGCTGTTTGGGCGCGAGCTCACCCGTGTCGATGTCGGCGAAGTCGTTTTCCAGGGGACGCGGCCGCCGCTGCGCGAACAATGCAGCGACGTG
>CAYTWJ010000354.1:0-3472 GCA_964442055.1 uncultured Rhodospirillaceae bacterium
CCGATCGGGCGAAGCGCAAGCCCTTCGCGCTCGCCGTCTACCGCGCCTTTTTCGCCGACGGGCGGCCACTCGGCGTGGCGCTCGTGGCGGCCACGCTCGGCGCCGGGCTCGGCATCGACCGCGCCGCGCTGCTCGCCGGCATGCAGGCGCCCGAGGTGAAGCAGCGCCTCAAGGAGGTGACCGACGACGCCATCGAGCGCCGCCACGTCTTCGGCTCGCCCTTCGTCTTCGTCGACGGCGAGCCGTTCTGGGGCGCCGACCGCCTCGACATGATCGACCGCTGGCTCGCCACCGGCGGCTGGTGACCGAATCCAAGCAGACAGGGGAACCGATGCCTCAGCCGATCGTCTTCTACTTCGAGTTCAATTCGCCCTACGCCTATATTGGCGCGCACCTGATCGACGAGGCGGCCGCGCGCCACGGCCGCGAGGTCGACTGGAAATGCATCTCGCTCGGCCATCTGTGGAAGGCGATCGGCTACAACCCGGCGGCCATGCTGGATCGCAAGATGACCTACATGCGCCGTGACTGGGAGCGCGCCGCGGCGCTGGAAGGCCTGCCGATCGCGCAGCCCAAGCCGTTCCCGGCCGACAGCAAGCTGGCGCGGCTCGCCTTCTGGCGGCTCAAGGCGCGCGACGCCGGCCTCGCCCGCCGCTTCGCGCTCGCGGTCTACGACCGCTACTGGGGCCTGGGCCAGGACATCACCGGCCTCGAGCACCTGGCCGGCCTCGCCGAGGGGCTGCGCATCGCGCGCGGCGAGCTCGCGGCCGCGCTCGCCGACGAGGCGGCGAAGAAGGCGGTGATGGACGCCACCGCCGAGGCGGCCGAGCGGGGCGCCTTCGGCACGCCGAGCTTCCTCGTCGACGGCGAGCTCTTCTGGGGCCACGACCGCATCCCGCATATCGAGCGCTGGCTCGTGGCCAAGGCCGAGGCGGCCTAGCTCAGAAGATCGTGTAGGCGCCGTCGATGACCAGGCTGTCGCCGGTGTGGTAGGCCGAGGCGTCGCTCATCAGGTAGACCGCCACCGCGCCGAAATCGCCCGGCACGCCCCAGCGGCGCAGCGGCACGCGCGGCAGCACGGCGTTGCGGAAGCGCTCGTTGGCGAAGGCCGCCTCGGTCATCTCGGTCTCGATCCAGCCGGGCAGGATGGCGTTGGCGCGCACCTGCCAGCGGGCCATCTCGACGGCGAGGCCGCGGATCATCGCGATCATCGCCCCCTTGGTCGCGGCATAGTGCTGGTTGCGCGCGGCGCCGTGGATCGCCGCCGTGCTGGCCAGGCCGACCAGCGCGCCGCCGGGGTCGCCCTTGCCGGCGCGCTCGATCATGTGCCGCGCGGCGGCGCGGAAGGTGAAGAAGGCGCCGTCGAGATTGACCGCCAGCACCCGGCGCCATTCGGCGGTTGGCAGCTCGGCGAAGGACTTGATGCCGCCGCCGCCGATGCCGGCATTGGCGAAGCAGGCGTCGATCCGGCCCATCGCGGCGAGCGAGGCGGCGAAGGCGTTCTCGACCTGCGCCTCGTCGGCGACGTCGCAGCGCAGCCCCAGCACCCGTCGGCCGTGGCGGCGCAGGCGTTCCTCGGCGGCGCGGGTCTTGAGCTCGTTCGAGCCCCAGACGACGACGTCGGCGCCGGCCGCCGCCACCGCCTCCGCCATGCCGAGGCCGATGCCGCCGTTGCCGCCGGTGATCAGCGCCACCTTGCCGCCGAGATCGAATGCCGAATGAGTCACTGCCGCCGCCCCCTTCGCTTCCGGACTGCCGGGCCGGGACTCTAGCAGCACCGGCGCCGGCGGCGACATTTCTCTTGCCGGCCCGGCGGCGGCGGCGGCATGTTGGAGCGCCGCCGCAAGGAACGCCGCCCCCGCAATGACCGTGCTCGCCAGCTCGCTCGACCGCCGCTCGGCCGCCTTCGCCGAGAACGCCGCCCAGATGCGGGCGTTGGTCGAGGACCTGCGGGCGCAGGTGGCGAAGGTCAAGCAGGGCGGCGGCGAGCGGGCGCGCCAGCGCCACCTCGCCCGCGGCAAGCTGCTGCCGCGCGAGCGGGTGCGGGCGCTGCTCGATCCGGGCTCGCCGTTCCTCGAGCTGAGCCAGCTCGCTGCCTACGGCATGTACGGCGGCGAGGTGCCGGCGGGCGGCGTCATCACCGGCATCGGCCGCATCGCGGGGCGCGAGTGCGTCGTCGTCTCCAACGACGCCACCGTCAAGGGCGGCACCTACTTCCCGATGACGGTCAAGAAGCACGTCCGCGCCCAGGAGATCGCCCGCGAGAACAACCTGCCCTGCATCTATCTGGTCGATTCGGGCGGCGCCAACCTGCCCAACCAGGACGAGGTCTTTCCCGACCGCGACCATTTCGGCCGCATCTTCTACAACCAGGCGACGATGTCGGCGGCGGGCATCCCGCAGATCGCCGTGGTGATGGGCTCGTGCACCGCCGGCGGCGCCTACGTGCCGGCGATGTCGGACGAGAGCGTGATCGTGCGCAACCAGGGCACCATCTTCCTCGGCGGCCCGCCGCTGGTGAAGGCGGCGACCGGCGAGGTGGTCTCGGCCGAGGAGCTCGGCGGCGCCGACGTCCATTCGCGCACCTCGGGTGTCACCGACCACTACGCGCTCAACGACGCCCACGCGCTCGCGCTGGCGCGGCGCGTCGTCGGCACGCTCAACCGCGGCAAGCGGGTCGAACTCGACGCAGCGGCGCCGCGCGAGCCGCTTTACGACGCCGAGGAGATCTACGGCCTCATCCCCCGCGACGTGCGCATTCCCTACGACGTGCGCGAGGTGATCGCCCGCATCGCCGACGCCAGCGAGTTCGACGAGTTCAAGCGGCTCTACGGCACGACGCTGGTCTGCGGCTTCGCCCGCATCTTCGGCTACCCGGTCGGCATCCTCGCCAACAACGGCATCCTGTTCTCGGAGAGCGCGCTCAAGGGGGCCCACTTCGTCGAGCTCTGCTGCCAGCGCGGCATTCCGCTGGTCTTCCTGCAGAACATCACCGGCTTCATGGTCGGGCGCAAGTACGAGGCCGGCGGCATCGCCAAGGACGGCGCCAAGCTGGTCACCGCGGTCGCCTGTGCGCGGGTGCCGAAGTTCACCGTCATCATCGGCGGCTCGTTCGGCGCCGGCAATTACGGCATGTGCGGGCGCGCCTACGGGCCGCGCCTCCTGTGGATGTGGCCGAACGCGCGCATTTCGGTGATGGGCGGCGAGCAGGCGGCGAGCGTGCTCGCCACCGTGCGCCGCGACGGGCTCGAGGCCGAAGGCAAGGCCTGGAGCGCGGCCGAGGAGGAAGCCTTCAAGGCGCCGATCCGCGCCCGGTACGAGAGCCAGGGGCATCCCTATTACGCCTCGGCCCGGCTGTGGGACGACGGCGTCATCGACCCGGCCGATACCCGCATGGTGCTCGGCCTCGGGCTGTCGGCGGCGCTCAACGCCCCGGTGGAAAAAACCCCCTTCGGCGTGTTCAGGATGTGAC
>CAYTWJ010000355.1:0-3468 GCA_964442055.1 uncultured Rhodospirillaceae bacterium
CTCGAAGCCGGTGATGTGGTCGGTGGTCGAGAAGACCGCGCTCGCCGAGGCCGAGATCGAATACCACGACCATGTCTCGCCGACGGTCTTCGTCGCCTTCCCGGTGCTGCGCGCCCGCGCGCCCGAGCTCGCCGGCGCGCGCATCGTCATCTGGACGACGACGCCGTGGACGCTGCCCGGCAACCGCGCCATCGCGGTCAAGGCCGACGCCGACTACGTGCGGCTGCGCGTCGACCAGGTGGCCGGGAAGTCGCTCGCCCGCGTCGGCGACGAGATCGTCGTCGCCGCGGCGCTGGTCGAGGGCGTCAAGGCGGGCCTCGGCATCGTGCTGGCGCAGCCGCTGGCCCGCCTCAAGGGCGCGAGCATCGCCGGCGCGGTCTGCGCCCATCCGCTGCGCGGCCAGGGCTACGATTTCGAGGTGCCGGTGCTGGCCGCCGACTTCGTCACCCTCGACCAGGGCACCGGCTTCGTCCATATCGCGCCCGGCCACGGCACCGACGACTTCGATCTCGGCAGCCGCCACGGCCTCGAAGTGCCCTTCACCGTCGCCGAGGACGGCCGCTACTACGACCACGTGCCGCTGTTCGCCGGCAAGCGCGTGCTCACCGACGCCGGCAAGGAGGGCGACGCCAACGCGGCGGTGATGGCGGCGCTCGAGGCGGCGGGCGCGCTCATCGGCCGCGGCCGGCTGACCCATTCCTACCCGCATTCCTGGCGCTCCAAGGCGCCGCTGATCTTCCGCAACACGCCGCAATGGTTCATCTCGATGAGCGTCAACGGCCTGCGCGACAAGGCGCTGGCCGCCATCGACCGCGTGCGCTGGGTGCCGGCGGTGGGGCGCAACCGCATCCGCGGCATGATCGAGAGCCGGCCCGACTGGGTAATCAGCCGCCAGCGCGCCTGGGGCGTGCCGATCGCGGTGTTCCTGCACAGGCGCAGCGGCGACGTGCTGCGCGACGAGAAGGTCAATGCCCGCATCGTCGCCGCGGTCGAGAGCGAAGGCGCCGACGCCTGGTTCACCAGCCCGCCGGCGCGCTTCCTGGCGCCCGAGCACGATCCGGCGGACTACCAGCCGGTGATGGACATCCTCGACGTCTGGTTCGAATCGGGCTCGACGCATTCCTTCGTGCTCGAGGGCGAGCCGGCGCTGAAATGGCCGGCCTCGCTCTATCTCGAAGGCTCCGACCAGCATCGCGGCTGGTTCCATTCCTCGCTCTTGGAGAGCTGCGGCACGCGCGGCGTCGCCCCCTACGAGGCGGTGCTGACGCACGGCTTCTTCGTCGACGCCGAGGGGCGCAAGATGTCGAAGTCGCTCGGCAACGTGGTGGCGCCGCAGGCCGTGGTCGACCAGCACGGCGCCGACATCCTGCGGCTCTGGGTGGTGTCGTCGGACTATACCGAGGACCTGCGCATCAGCCCCGAGATCATCAAGGCGCAGGTCGACGCCTACCGGCGGCTGCGCAACACGCTGCGCTACCTGCTCGGCAACCTCGACGGCTGGCAGGAAGCGGAGCGGCTGGCGCCGGCCGGGATGCCGGAGCTCGAACGCTGGGTGCTGCACCGCCTGGCCGAGCTCGACGCGGTGGTACGCAAGGGCTGCGCCGACTTCGATTTCCACCGCATCTTCGTCGCGCTGCACAATTTCTGCGCCTCCGACCTTTCGGCCTTCTATTTCGACATCCGCAAGGACTCGCTCTATTGCGACGGCGCGGGCAGCCCGCGCCGGCGCGCCTGCCGCACGGTGCTGGACACGGTGTTCTCCTGCCTCACCGCCTGGCTCGCGCCGATCCTCTGCTTCACCGCCGAGGAGGCCTGGCTCGCCCGCTTTCCGAGTGAGGACGGCAGCGTGCACCTGCGCACCTTCCCCGCCATCCCGGCCGAATGGCGCGACGAGGCGCTGGCGGACCGTTGGGATGAGATCCGGCGGGTGCGCCGCGTCGTCACCGGCAAACTCGAACTCGAGCGCGCCGACAAAAAAATCGGATCGAGCTTGCAGGCTGCGCCGGTGATTTATCTCGATAGCCGATACGACCACGTCAGAAACGCGAATTTCGCCGAAATCTGCATTGTTTCGTCGGTATCGATTGAGGACTTCGGAAAGCATTTCAATCACCCGAACACATTTGAGCTTCCTGGCGAGGCTCCGGGTGTGGTTGTCGGGTTCGCGACAGCCGAGGGCGACAAATGCCAGCGCTGCTGGCAGGTGCTGCCCGAGGTGCGCGGCCACGACCTGTGCCGGCGCTGCGCCGACACCGTGGCGGGCCGCGCCGGCTGATGCTGCGCTTCGGGCTCGGCGTCGCCGCCGCGGTGATCGCCGCCGACCAGGTCTCGAAGGCGCTGCTGATGCGCCTCGTCGCCGACGGCCCGGTCACGCTGGCGCCCTTTCTCGACCTGGTCATGGTGTGGAACCGCGGCGTCAGCTTCGGTCTCTTCGGCGGCGCCGGCGCCGCCGACGGCCAGCGCTGGCTCCTGGTCGGGCTGTCGCTGGCGGTGGTGGTCGCGCTGCTGGTCTGGCTGGCGCGCACCGGCGCGCGCGGCGAGGCGCTGGCCATCGGGCTGGTGGTCGGCGGCGCGCTCGGCAACGTTGTCGACCGGCTGCGGTTCGGCGCCGTCGCCGACTTCTTCGACTTCCACCTCGCCGGCTACCACTGGCCGGCCTTCAACCTGGCCGATTCGGCGATCGTCTGTGGGGTCGGGCTGCTGGTGATCGAATCCTTGTTTGTTGCCCGCCGAAAGGGCTAAGAGAAGGGCCATGAAGCGACGATACCGGCCCGAGACCGTTGCGCTCGCCCTGGCGGGCGCCTTGGCGCTCGCCGGCTGCGAGGGGGTCAAGGACCAGCTCGGGCTCAACAAGAAGACGCCCGACGAGTTCGCCGTGGTGACCAAGGCGCCGCTGGTCCAGCCGCCCGACTACAGCCTGCGCCCGCCGCAGCCCGGCGCGCCGCGCCCGCAGGAGGTGCAGCCGCGCGAGCAGGCCCGCGCCGCGCTTTCGCGCCAGTCCCCCGCCGCCGCCCCGGCGCCGCGCCCCGCCGGCGCCTCGCCCGGCGAGGCGGCGCTGCTCGGCCAGGCGCGGGTCGCCGAGGCCGATCCCGATATCCGCCGCCGCGTCAACGAGGAGTTCACCCAGCTCGCCGAGCGCGACCGCAGCTTCATCGACCGGCTGGTCTTCTGGCAGAAGCCGGCGCAGCCCGGCACCGTCATCGACGCGCCCAAGGAGGCCCAGCGCCTGCGCGAGGCCGCCGCCTCGGGCCAGCCGCCGACCGCCGGCGAGACGCCGACCATCCAGCGCCGCAAGCGCGGCATCCTCGAAGGCATTTTCTAGGCGGCGAAATCGAGCCGGTGGACCCTCCACCCGCTTGCTGGCGCTCGCGGCCTCACCCGCGAAGGGGGAGGCGAAGCAACGCCGCTCGGCCCCGTTTACCTCCCCCTCGACGGGGGAGGTCGGCGCGCAGCGCCGGGTGGGGGCGA
>CAYTWJ010000356.1:0-3461 GCA_964442055.1 uncultured Rhodospirillaceae bacterium
CTTCCGCAGGGAATGCGGCGCGCTGTCGCGCGTGTCGCGGCGCTCAATCTCGGCGGTGTCGGCAACGTCACCTGGATCGGGTCCGGCGGCGCGCTGCTCGCGTTCGACACCGGGCCCGGCAATGCGCTGATCGACGACTGGCTGCGGGCGACGACCGGGCGGGCGCTCGACGAAGGCGGCCGGCTCGCCGCCGCCGGCACGGTGCGCGAGGCGATGCTGGGCGCGATGCTCGACAATCCCTGGTTCGATGCGCCGCCGCCCAAGTCGCTCGACCGCAACGACTTCACGCTGGCGCCGGTGCGCGGGCTTTCCGCCGCCGACGGGGCGGCGACGCTCACCCAGTTCACGGCGGCGGCGGTGGCGCTGGCGGTCCGGCATTTTCCGGCCCCGCCGAGGCGCTGGCTGGTGACCGGCGGCGGACGGCACAACGCGACGCTGATGGCGGCGCTGGCGGCGCGGCTGGGCGCCCCGGTCGCGCCGGTGGAGAGCGTCGGCTGGCGCGGCGACGCACTCGAGGCCGAGGCCTTCGCCTATCTCGCCGTGCGCTCGCTCGAGGGGTTGCCGCTCAGCCTGCCGACGACGACCGGCGTGGCGGCGCCGCAAACCGGCGGGCGGCTGTTCCGGGCTCGGGCCTAATCGGCCGCCGCGCTCGCCTCGGCCAGCGCCTTCTTGAGATAGCGGTCGACGACGGCGCTGAGCTCGTCGTGCTTGCCCTCGTAGAAATGCGTGGCACCCGCCAGCCGCTTGTAGTCGATCTTGATATCGCGCTGGTTGGCAAGCCGCGCTGCCAGCTTGGCCACGTCCGCCTCGGGCACCAGGTCGTCGTCGGTGCCGTGCACGATCAGGCCCGACGAGGGGCAGGGGGCGAGGAAGCCGAAGTCGAACAGGCTCGCCGGCGGCGAGACGGCGATGAAGCCGGCGATCTCTGGCCGGCGCATCAGCAGCTGCATGGCGATCCAGGCGCCGAAGCTGAAGCCGGCGATCCAGCAGGCGCCGGCATTGGGATTGATCGCCTGCAGCCAGTCGAGCGCCGAGGCGGCATCGGACAGTTCGCCCTGGCCGTGGTCGTAGCTGCCCTGGCTGCGCCCGACGCCGCGGAAGTTGAAGCGCAGCACCGAAAAGCCCCGCTTGGCGAAGACGTGGAACAAATTGTACACAATCTTATTGTTCATTGTCCCGCCGTACAGCGGGTGCGGGTGCAGGACGAGTGCGATGGGCGCCGTCGCGGCGGCGGCTTGCTGGTAGCGGCCTTCGAGGCGGCCCTCAGGGCCGTTGAAAATGACGTCAGGCATCAGGTCTGAACCGGGCTGTCCTCATCCGGGTCCGCGCGCCGGGCCCGGCGGGCGGTCGAATACTTGACTAAACTACGGGGTCATCTATCCTCAAGAGCAGGCCGCTCTCGGGGCAACCAGCCCCGGCGGCGTCCGAGCGGGCGCCGCAGCAAGGGCGGGATACTACCACAGCCCAAGCCATTGACTTCAAGGGGATTGCCTCATGTTCCGCCATCTCGCCGAGGAAATTACTGCGGTGATCGAGCGCGATCCGGCGGCGCGATCGCGCCTCGAAGTGGTGATCTGCTATCCGGGCTTCCACGCCATCCTGTTCTACCGGCTGGCGCACTGGCTGTGGCTGCGCGGCTTCCGCCTGCTCGGCCGCCTGGTCTCGCAACTCGGGCGGTTTTTCACCGGTATCGAGATTCATCCCGGCGCGGTGATCGGCCGCCGCCTGTTCATCGACCACGGCATGGGGGTGGTGATCGGCGAGACGGCCGAAATCGGCGACAACGTCACTCTCTACCACGGCGTGACGCTGGGCGGCACATCACCGGCCGTCGATTCCCGCGCCCAGGTCAACGTCAAGCGCCACCCGACGCTGCAGGACGGCGTCATCGTCGGCTCGGGGGCGCAGATCCTCGGGCCGATCACGGTCGGCGCCGGCGCCCGCGTCGGCTCGAACGCGGTAGTGACCCGCGACGTCGCCCCGGCCACCACGGTGGTCGGCATTCCGGCCCGGATGGCCGGCCGGGCCCGGCCCAAGGAAGTCGAGGGGGCCGAGTTCGCCGCCTACGGCCTGCCAGCCGGCGAGATCAGCGACCCGGTCGTGCGGGTCTGCGACGAGCTGCTCGACAAGGTCGACCGGCTGTCGGCGCGCGTCGCCGACCTCGAGCGCGAGCTTGCCGCGCGCGACGAGGCCGACCGCGTCGCCGCGCGCACGCGCACCGGCACCGACGCCTGAAAGGCCGCGCGCATGAAGCTGACCACGCGCGGACGCTATGCGGTGATGGCGATGGTCGACCTCGCCGAGCACAGCGCCGGCCGTCCGGTCTGCCTCGCCGAGATCGCCGAACGGCAGCGCATCTCGCTTTCCTATCTCGAGCAGCTTTTCTGCAAGCTGCGCCGCGAAGGCCTGGTGCGCAGCGTGCGCGGGCCCGGCGGCGGCTACCTGCTGCAGCATGGAGCGGGCGACACCCGCATCGCCGACATCGTCATGGCGGTGGACGCGCCCTGGGGCGCTGACGCCGAGGACGGCCTGCGCGAAGGCGCCGAATGTTGCCGGACGCGCGACCTTTGGCGCGCGCTCGGCCGGCAGATGCAGGTCTTTCTTTGCTCGGTGTCGCTGGCCGACGTGATCGAGCGGCGCCTGCCGGCAGCCGACGAGGCCGCGCCGGCCGGCAAGGACGCCGCGGCCTGAATCTGCGCCGCCGTGAACGACACCGTCAGCTATCTCGATTACAACGCCACGTCGCCGATCCGCCCCGGGGCCGCGGCGGCGATGGCCGAAGCCTTGGCCCGCGGCGGCAACCCTTCATCGGCGCACCGCGCCGGCAGGCTTGCGCGCGCCGCGGTCGAGCGCGCCCGCGCGCAGGTGGCCGCGCTGGCCGGCGCCGAGGCCGGCGCCGTGATCTTCACTTCGGGCGGCACCGAGGCGAACAACCTGGCGCTGCGGGGCGCGCCGGCCGCCGGCCTGGTCGTCGCCGCGATCGAGCACGATTCGGTCCTTGCCGCCGCGGCGGCACGCGGCCTGCCGTTGTCGAAAGTGCCGGCGCGTGCCGACGGCACCGTCGACCTGGCGGCGCTGGAGCGCGCGCTGGCCGAGGCGCCGGCGCCGGCTCTGGTTTCGGTGATGCTGGCCAACAACGAGACCGGCGCGATCCAGCCGCTGGCCGACGTGGTCCGGCTGGCGCGCAAGCGGGGCGCGCTCGTGCATACCGATGCGGTTCAGGCGGCCGGCCGGATCGCGGTCGCTTTCGCCGACCTCGGCGTCGACCTGATGACCTTGTCCGCGCACAAGCTCGGAGGGCCGGCCGGGGCGGGCGCGCTGTTGGCCCGCGATGGCGTGGCGCTGCGGCCGCTTCTTGTCGGCGGCGGCCAGGAGCGCGGCTTGCGCGCCGGTACCGAGAACGTCGCCGGCATCGTCGGCTTCGGCGTCGCCGCCGAGCTTGCCGCCGCCGACCTGCCGCA
>CAYTWJ010000357.1:0-3459 GCA_964442055.1 uncultured Rhodospirillaceae bacterium
GTTGGTGCTTGGGTTGGCGCCCGGTCGCCCCCCCCCCCCCGGGGGCGGGCGGCGCCCCCGCTCCCTCTCAGAAGTTCGCCTTGAGCCAGCGCCCGAAGCGGGCGACGCGCCCGCTCGGGACGGATTCGGGTTCGCGCGCGCGCGCCGCGGCCAGGGCGCGATCGCGCAGCGCGTAGGACAACAGGCCGGCGCAGGCCGAGAACGCCGGCCCGCCAGTCGATTCGGCCAGGCCGGCGACGCGGATCGGCCGGCCGAGCCGCACCTGCTTGTCGAGCATGCGGGCGGCCAGCTCGCGCAGGCCCTGCAATTGGCTCGCGCCCCCGGTCAGCACCACGCGCCGCCCGGCGAGCTTGTCGAGACCGGCGCGCTGCAGGCGCTCGCGCACCAGTTCCAGCGTCTCCTCGACGCGCGGCTTGATGATGCCGGTGAGCAGCGAGCGCGGGATGTGGTTGGCGCTGTGCGGATCGCTCTCGCCCACCTGCGGCACGTCGATCATCTCGGTCTCGTCGAGGTGGCCGGCGAGGGCGCTGCCATAGAGGGTCTTCAGCCGCTCGGCATGCACCGTCGGCGTGGTCAGGCCGCGGGCGATGTCGTTGGTGACGTGGGCGCCGCCGACCGGGACGATGTCGACATGTACCAGCGCGCCGTCATAGAAGACGGCGATGCCGGTGGTCCCGCCGCCCATGTCGATCAGGGTGACGCCGAGATCGACCTCGTCGTCGACCAGGCAGGCGAGCCCGGCGGCAAGGGGCGCGACGACGACGCCGGCCAGGCCGAGATGGCCGCGCGCCACGCAGCTGGCGAGGTTGCGCAGCGGACCGGCGGCGACCGAGACGACGTGCATGTTGACGCCGAGCCGCTCGCCGAACATGCCGCGCGGATCGCGGATGCCGCGCGAGCCGTCGATGGTGTAGCCGACCGGGATCGAATGGACGATCTGGCGCTCGCCCGGCTGGTCGCGGCCGCGCGCCTGGTCGAGCACGCGCCGCAGGTCGCCCTCGCCGACCTCGTGGCCGGCGATCGAAACCTCGACCGCGACCGGCTCCGAGGCGGGCTGCCCGGCGGTCAGCGTGACGAAGACGTCGCGCACGGTCTCGCCGGCCATGCGCTCGGCGGCATCGACAGCGGCGCGGATCGCCGCCTCGGCCCCCTCCATGTCGACGACGCTGCCCGAGCGCACGCCGCGCGATACCTGATGGCCGATGCCGACGATGCGGATCGCGTTGCCGTCGGCGCGGGCGATGAAGCAGCACACCTTGCTGGTGCCGACGTCAAGCCCGGCGATCAGTCCGCTGCGACCCGTGACCATGCTCCCCCTCTTTCCCCTCCGGCGCCTGTCAGGTGTCCTTGCCCGGCGTGCGACGCGCCGCCAGCGCCTCGGGCGTGAGCTGGACGTAGAGACGGTCGGGCTGGCGGAGATCGACGGCGACGATGTCGCGCTCGAGCAGGCGCTGCTCGCGCTCGAGCTGCGCCAGCCGGCGCCAGGCCGCCGCGGCGCCCTGCTCGGGCAAGCGCGCGATCAGGCCGTTGTCGAACTCGATGTCCCAGCGCCGGCCGCGGACGCGGATCGCGTTCTGCACCCGGGCGAACAGCGCCGGCTCGCTGCCGAGCAGGTCGAAGAGCTCGCCGGCCCGGTTGACGGCGCCGGCGCCGACGACGCGGCGCAGATCGCCGAAGCGGCCGGGATCGTCGGGCTGCAGCACCACGCCGTCGCGGTCGATCAGCAGCGTTACCCCGTCGCGCTGCCAGCGCGCGAAAGGCGCGCGCTCGACCAGCGCGAGATGGAGGCCGTCGGGCAGGCGACGCTCGACGGTAGCGCTGCGCACCCAGCCAATGGCTTCGACGCGCCGGCGCAGGTCGTCGAGATCGAGGGTCAGGATCGGCGTGCCGCGGCCGACGGCGATCGCCTGCAGCAGAGCATCGGCCGAGGTGTGGTTGCGGCCCTCGACGGTGATCTCCTGCACGGCGAAGCCGAGCGCGGCGGTGCCGTCGGCGAACAGCGCGCGGGCCCGCTGGCCGGCCGTGGCGGCGGCGAACCAGAGCGCGGCGGCGAGCATGCCGGCGCCGATCGCGGCCATGCCGGCGCGCACGATGCGGCGGCGCCGTGCCGTGGCGGCCGGCTTGCGCTGCGCCTTCGGCGGGCCGCGGCGCGCTCGCACGGCGGTCCGCGCTCCGGCGGCTAGCGGTCGCATGAGGCGTCCTCCACCAGCCAGACGACGAGATCCTCGAAGGAGATGCCGTCGTGCGCGGCGATCTCGGGCACCAGCGACAGCGGCGTCATGCCGGGCTGGGTGTTGATCTCGAGCACATAGAATTGGCCGGTGCCGCCGCTGTCGTCGTAGCGCATGTCGGTGCGGCTGACGCCGCGGCAGCCCAGCGTCTGATGCGCCAGCAGGGCGAGCCGGCAGGCCTCGCCATAGTCCTCGGGCGGGATCGGCGCCGGCATCAGATGCTCGGCCTTGCCGGCGGTGTATTTCGCCTCGTAGTCATAGAAACGGCCCTTGGGGCGGATCTCGATGGCGCCGAGCACGCGCTCGCCCATCACCGCGACCTGGATCTCCTTGCCGGGGATGTAGCGCTCGACCAGGACGCGGTCGCCGTAGCTCCACGGCAAGTCGCGCGCGGCGACGAAATTGTCGCCGGGCAGCACGATGCAGACGCCGACCGACGAGCCCTCGTTGAGCGGCTTGATGACGAAGGGCGGCGCCATGATCTCGCCGCGCAGCACCTCGTCGCGGCGCAGCACGCGGCCCTCGGCGACCGGGACGCCGGCGTCGCGGAACAGCCGCTTGGCCATCGGCTTGTCCATCGCCAGCGCCGAGGCCAGCACGCCGGAATGGGTGTAGGGGATGGCGAGCAGCTCGAGCAGGCCCTGGATCGCGCCGTCCTCGCCGAAGCGGCCGTGCAGAGCGTTGAAGCAGACATCCGGCTTGGTCCTGGCCAACACCTGCGCGACATCGCGGCCGACGTCGATCGCCGAGACGCGATAGCCCCGCGCCTCCAGCGCCTGGGCGACGGCGGCGCCCGAGACCAGCGAGACCTCGCGCTCGGCCGACCAGCCGCCCATCAGCACGGCGACATGCTTGCTCATGGCCGCGCTCCTCCCGCCGCGGCCGGCTCGCCGAGGCGGCGGATCTCCCATTCCAGCGTGACGCCGCAGCATTCGCGCACACGCCGGCGGACTTCCTCGCCCAGCGCCTCGAGATCGGCGGCGGTGGCGCTGCCGGTGTTGATGAGGAAGTTGCAGTGCTGCTCGGAAACCTGGGCGCCGCCGATGCGCAGGCCGCGGCAGCCGGCACGGTCGATCAGCTCCCAGGCCTTGGCGCCCGGCGGATTGGCGAAGGTCGAGCCGCCGGTGCGGCTGCGCACCGGCTGCGTCGCCTCGCGCTGGTCGTTGATCTCGACCATGCGCGCGGCGATGGCCGCCGGGTCGCCGGTTTCGCCCTGCAGCCAGGCGCG
>CAYTWJ010000358.1:0-1743 GCA_964442055.1 uncultured Rhodospirillaceae bacterium
CTGTTTTCGACGGTGAGCGTCGTCATGCGGCAGACGAAATCGAGCCCGGCGTTGCGCAGGAGGGCGCCCGGCAGAAGCCCGGCCTCGGTCAGGATTTGAAAGCCGTTGCAAATGCCGATCACCGGGGCCCCGGCTTTCGCCCTCTCGACCACGGCGCGCATGACCGGCGAGTGGGCCGCCATGGCGCCGGAGCGCAGGTAGTCGCCGTATGAAAAGCCGCCGGGCAGCACGATCAGGTCGCAGCCGGGCAGCTCGCGCTCGCCGTGCCAGACCGCGAGCGGCGGCGCGCCGGTGGCGCGCTTGAGCGCCATCCTGATGTCGCGGTCGCGGTTGGAGCCGGGGAAGACGACGACGGCGGCTTTCATCGGTCGGGGCGCTCGCTGGGCTCGGGAAAAGGGTGGGGGACCACCCGGCGCGGATGCTAGAGGCGGGTGACAGGCGATGCAAGGGTGCCGCCCGCCACGGGCGCGACTCGGGCTGCGCGACGCAGGCCGCGCGAGCCGGACGGCGCGGCGCCGGGTCAGGCGGCCAGCTCGATGGTGTAGTTCTCGATCACTGTGTTGGCGAGCAGCTTGCCGCACATCTCCTCGACCGCGGCGCGCGCCTTGGCCGGGTCTTTCTCGGCCAGCTCGATCTCGATGAACTTGCCCTGGCGGACATCGCCGACACTGGCGAAGCCGAGCGCGTGCAGGGCGTGGGCGATGGCCTTGCCCTGGGGATCGAGCACGCCCTGCTTGAGGGTGACATGAACGCGCGCCTTCATCGCTGCCGTCTCTCCCGCGCCGGATGGGTCACTGCATCGTGCTCGGGCCCTTCATGTCGCGGGGGCCGCCTTCGGGCATGATGCCGAGGCGCCGCGCCACTTCCTGGTAGGCCTCGGCGACATTGCCGAGATCGCGCCGGAAGCGGTCCTTGTCCATCTTCTCGTTGGTCTTGAGATCCCACAGCCGGCAGGAATCGGGGCTGATCTCGTCGGCGAGGATGATCCGCATCTCGTCGCCCTGCCAGTAGCGGCCGAACTCGACCTTGAAATCGATCAGGCGGATGCCGATGCCGAGGAACAAGCCGGACAGGAAGTCGTTGATGCGCAGCGCCAGGTGCAGGATCTCGTCGATCTCCTGGGTGGTCGCCCAGCCGAAAGCGGTGACGTGCTCCTCGGTCACCATCGGGTCGCCGAGTTCGTCGTTCTTGTAGTAGAGCTCGACGATCGAGCGCGGTAGCGCGCTGCCCTCGGCCAGCCCGAAACGGGTCGACAGCGACCCGGCGGCGACGTTGCGCACCACCACCTCGAGCGGGATGATCTCGACCTCCTTGATCAGCTGCTCGCGCATGTTGAGGCGGCGCACAAAATGGGTCGGCACGCCGATCTCGTTGAGCCGGGTCATCAGGTATTCGGAGATCCGGTTGTTGAGCACGCCCTTGCCGGTGATCGTGCCCTTCTTCTGGTTGTTGAAGGCGGTGGCATCGTCCTTGAAATACTGGACCAGGGTGTTCGGCTCGGGCCCCTCGAACAGGACCTTGGCCTTGCCTTCGTAAATCTGTCTGCGACGCGTCATGGCGGTACCCGGAGGGCTCCCAGCAGGCACCTGACCCTCTGGCGGCGACCGCGGCGGCGGCTCCGGGGGGCCGGGGCCGGGGATCGCGCGCGCGCCGGCGGGCGGTGCGGAAAACCGAAACCGGACGCGGCCGCCCTTCGGTCTCGCGGGCCGACCCGTCCGGTCGTGGCGACAATAGCAAAAGCGC
>CAYTWJ010000358.1:1753-3449 GCA_964442055.1 uncultured Rhodospirillaceae bacterium
GCCCCGGTCGTACGCCATCGCCAGACCCATCAGTGCAATGAGGCCGGTAACTGGCCGGAAAAAGGCCGGTTTCCGGCCCAAGCCGGGGCCGCGCGCCTGGTCCATATATGGGGTTGCGAAAGCGCCGCGCAAAGGCTAAGCCTCGGGCGTCCCGACCGTACCCCCACCGCCCGAGGAACGCCCCCGATGTCCACCTTCAACGAGCGCGAAAAGGGCTTCGAGAACAAGTTCGCCTACGACCAGGAGACCCAGTTCAAGATCACCGCGCGGCGCAACCGGCTGCTCGGCGAATGGGCGGCGCAGCAGATGGGGCTGACCAAGGACCAGGCGGCGGCCTACGCCAAGGAGGTGGTCGCCGCCGACTTCGAGGAGGCGGGCGACGAGGACGTCTACCGGAAGGTCGCCGGCGACCTGAAGGCCAGCGGCGTCGACATCTCCGAGCACCGCATCCGCAAGCAGATGGCCGAGCTACTCGAGGCGGCGCGCGAGCAGGTCATCAAGGAAATCCCGAAGAAGTGACTGCCGACGCCGCGCCGCGGCGTCAGCCCCTTGAGCGCGCGCCCGCCCGTCCGAAGACGCGGCGGAAGATCGTCTCGACGTGCCTGGTGTGGAAGGCGAGGTCGAACAGCGACTCCAACGTCCTGCGGTCGAGCGCCTTGGCGACCGCCGGGTCGGCGGCGAGCAGGGCCTTGAAATCGCCGCCCTGACGCCAGACGCGCATGGCGTGCTTCTGCACCGTGGCGTAGGCGGCCTCGCGGCTGACGCCGGCTTGGGTCAGCGCCAGCAGCACGCGCTGGGAATGGACGAGGCCGCCGAGCCGGTCGAGGTTGCGGCGCATGTTCTCGGGATAGACCACCAATTTCTCGACCACGCCGGCGAGCCGGTTGAGGGCGAAGTCGAGATGCACGGTCGCGTCGGGGGCGATGCCGCGCTCGACCGAGGAATGGCTGATGTCGCGCTCGTGCCACAGCGCCACGTTCTCGAGCGCCGGGATCACCGCCGAGCGGACCAGGCGCGCGAGCCCGGTGAGGTTCTCGCTCAAGACCGGGTTGCGCTTGTGGGGCATCGCCGACGAGCCCTTCTGCCCTGGCGAGAAATATTCCTCGGCCTCCAGCACCTCGGTGCGCTGCAGGTGGCGGATCTCCACCGCCAGCCGCTCGACCGAACTGGCGACCACCGCCAGCGCGGCGAAGAAGGCGGCGTGGCGGTCGCGCGGGATCACCTGGGTCGAGACCGGCTCGGGCACCAGGCCGAGCTTGCGGGCGACGTGCGCCTCGACGCGCGGATCGACATGGGCGAAGGTGCCGACGGCGCCCGAGATGGCGCAGGTGGCGATCTCGCGCCGCGCCGCGACCAGCCGCTCGCGGGCGCGCTGGAACTCGGCGTGGAACGAGGCGAGCTTGAGGCCGAAGGTGGTCGGCTCGGCGTGGATGCCGTGGCTGCGGCCGATGCAGACGGTCTTCCTGTGCTCGAAGGCGCGTTTCTTCAGCGCGGCGAGCAGGCGGTCGACGTCGCCGATCAGGATGTCCGCCGCCTCCTTAAGCTGCACGGCAAGGCAGGTGTCGAGCACGTCCGACGAGGTCATGCCCTGATGGACGAAGCGCGCCGACGGGCCGACATGCTCGGCCAGGTTGGTCAGGAAGGCGATCACGTCGTGGCGCGTCTCGCGCTCGATCGCGTCGATGCGCGCGATGTC
>CAYTWJ010000359.1:0-3443 GCA_964442055.1 uncultured Rhodospirillaceae bacterium
GAATAGTCGAACTCGCAGGCCTGGCCGATGACGATCGGCCCGGCGCCGATGATCAGGATCGAGCGGATGTCGGTGCTCTTGGGCATGACTTAGGCGAACAACGCACCACAGAGGCACCGAGACACAGAGATGATCACGGCTAGAGCACCATGCGCTTGAGGCCCTGCTTCAAGACGGGGGCGTGGAAATTCAAGAGCAATCCTGTCCTGATCTGGCCGAGCTTGAGATAGGTGAGCAACTGCGCCTCGTGCACCGGCAGAAGCCGCTCCACGGTTTTCAGCTCGAGGACAAGCCGCTTTGCCACAACCACGTCCAGCCGGTAACCGCAATCGAGACGAACGGACTTGTAGGTAACCGGCAATGGAACTTGGCGTTGGAAGTCGATCCTGTCTTGTGTCAGCTCGTAACATAGACATTCCTCATAGGCCGATTCGAGCAATCCAGGACCAAGGGTCCTGTGGACCTCGATCGCCAGTCCAATGACCCGCTCGGTCAGTGGGTCGCGTTCGTCGGGGCTCGCCAAAAGCTGGTCCTTCGCTACCCGTGGTGGCGCATTCATTCGATTGCTCTGTGCCTCTGCGTCTCTGTGGTTATCTTAATGCTCGTTCCATCAGCCCGACGAAGCGCTCGAACAGGTAGTGGCTGTCCTGCGGCCCGGGCGAGGCCTCGGGGTGGTACTGCACCGAGAAGACCGGCTGGTCCTTCAGCCGGATGCCCTCGTTCGAACCGTCGAAGAGCGAGACGTGCGTCACCTCGACGCCGGCGGGCAGGCTCTCCGGCAGCACGACGAAGCCGTGGTTCTGGCTGGTGATCTCGACCTTGCCGGTGGCCAGGTCCTTGACCGGATGGTTGGCGCCGCGATGGCCGCGGTGCATCTTCGCGGTGCGTGCGCCGAGTGCCAGCGCCAGCATCTGGTGGCCGAGGCAGATGCCGAACAGCGGCACGCCGCTCTCGATCACGGCGCGGATCGTCGGCAGCGCGTATTCGCCGGTCGCGGCCGGGTCGCCCGGGCCGTTGGACAGGAACACCCCGTCGGGGTGGTGGCGCAGCACGTCCTCGGCGGTCGCCGTCGCCGGCACGACGGTGACGCGGCAGCCGGCCGAGGCCAGGCAGCGCAGGATGTTGCGCTTGACGCCGTAATCGACGGCAACGATGTGAAAGCGCGGCTCAGCGAGGCGGCCATAGCCCTTGCCGATGGTCCAGCGCGTCTCGTCCCAGCCGTAGGTCTGGCGGCAGGACACGTCCTTGGCCAGGTCCATGCCTTCGAGGCCGGGCCAGGCGCGGCCCTTGGCGTGCAGCGCGCGCAGGTCGAAGCGGCCGTCGCGGCGGTGGGCGACGACGCCGCCGGGCGCGCCGCCGTCGCGGATGCGGCGGGTGAGCCGGCGCGTGTCCACGCCGCTGATGCCGACCAGATTCTGGCTCTTCAGCCAGCCGTCGAGATGGCGCGTCGCCCGCCAGTTCGCCGGCTGGGTGATGTCGGCGTGCAGCACCAGCCCGCGGGCCGCCGCGGTAACGGTCTCGATGTCCTCGCCGTTGGCGCCGACATTGCCGATATGCGGAAAGGTGAAGGTGATGATCTGGCCGGCATAGGATGGATCGGTCAGGATCTCCTGGTAGCCGGTGATCGAGGTGTTGAAGCAGACTTCGCCGACCGCCTCGCCCTCGGCGCCGACGCCCCAGCCCCAGAAGACCGTGCCGTCGTCGAGGACCAACGCCGCCGTCATCCCGCCTTGCGGGGGCGCGGCGGCATCGAGCGCGTCGGCCATTGCTGGGGACTCCCTGGATTGTCAGGCGGCATTCGGGCGTCCGGCGTGCCCACCCGCCGGGTCGCGAAGGCGGCGGAACAATAGCAAATAACGTGCCGTCGTCAAGCCGGCCGCAAACTAGGGAATTGCTGAAATATCAACATGTTAGTAGGAGGGGCGTCGTTTGCCACCGGGGCGGCCTTGGGCTAGACTGCGCGCCCATCGATTCCAGCCACCATTCCGGTCCCATGCTGCGCGACCGCCTCACCGATGCCCTCAAGGAGGCCATGCGGGCGAAAGACGCCCGCCGCGTCTCGACGTTGCGCCTGATCTTGGCGGCGCTGAAGGACCGCGACATCGCCGCCCGCGGCAGGGGCGACGGCGGCCCCATCGGCGACGACGAGATCCTGCAGATGCTGCAGACGATGGTCCGCCAGCGCCGCGAGTCGATCGCCCTCTACCAGCAGGGCGGCCGGATGGATCTGGCCGACCAGGAGCAGCAGGAAATCGCCATCATCGAGGGCTTCATGCCACGCCAGCTCGGCGACGACGAGATTCGCGCCGCCGGCCGCGCGGTCATCGACGAGCTCGGCGCCAAGGGCCTCAAGGACATGGGGCGGGTCATGGCGGCGCTGAAGGAGCGGCATGCCGGCCAAATGGATTTCGCCAAGGCGGCCGGCATCGTAAAGTCGCTGCTGACGTGACCGGCGCCGGCCTGCGGACCGGCAGGGAGGCGTGACGTCCGCCGATGGCCTTTCCGCCCTCGTTCCTGGAAGAGCTGCGCAACCGCGTGTCGCTGGCACAGGTGGTCGGCCGCCGGGTCAAGCTGATCCGGCGGGGGCGCGAGCATACCGGCCTCTGCCCCTTCCATAACGAGAAGACGCCCTCCTTCACCGTCAGCGAAGAAAAGGGCTTCTTCCACTGCTTCGGCTGCGGCGCGCACGGCGACGTCATCGGCTTCGTCATGCGCGCCGGGAACCTGTCCTTCCCCGAGGCGGTCGAGCAGCTCGCCCGCCAGGCCGGCCTGCCGATCCCCGAGATGGCGCCGGGCGACCGCGAGCGGGCCGAGCGCGCCACCACCATCGCCAACGCGCTCGAGGCGGCGGCCAAGTGGTTCGAGAGCCAGCTCGCCGGCCAGTCCGGCGCCGGTCCGCGACGCTATCTCGAGGGCCGCGGCGTCGCCGCCGAGACCGCGGCGCGCTTCCGGCTCGGCTACGCGCCGGCGGCGCGCACGGCGATGAAGGAGGCGCTGCTCGCGCGCGGCCTCGCCGAGCCCCTGCTGGTCGAGGCCGGTCTTCTGGTCAAGCCCGAGGACGGCGGTGCCGCTTACGACCGCTTCCGCGACCGTCTCATGTTCCCGATCTCCGATCGCCGCGGCCGGGTGATCGCCTTCGGCGGCCGCGCGCTCGGCGACGGCAAGCCCAAATACCTGAACTCGCCCGAGACGCCGCTCTTCCACAAGGGCCGCACCCTCTACAACCTGGCGCTGGCGCGCGAGGCGGCGCGCGAGGCCGGCACGGTGATCGTCGCCGAGGGCTACATGGACGTCATCGCGCTCGCCCAGGCCGGCTTCGCCCACGCGGTCGCGCCGCTCGGCACGGCGCTGACCGAGGAGCAGATGGAGGAGCTGTGGCGGCTCGCCGCCGAGCCGATTCTCTGCTTCGACGGCGACGCCGCCGGCTTGCGCGCCGCCTATCG
>CAYTWJ010000360.1:0-3434 GCA_964442055.1 uncultured Rhodospirillaceae bacterium
GACCACCAAGTTCGGCTGGGCGGGCGCCATCGTCGGCGGCCTGATGTTCGGCTTCGGCATGACCCAGACGGGTGGCTGCGGCAGCCGCACGCTGGTGCGGCTGGGCGCGGGCAATCTCAAGTCGCTCGTCGTCCTGCTGGTGCTCGGCATCGTCGCCTACATGACGCTGCGCGGGCTCTTGGCGCTGGCCCGGGTCCAGCTCGAAGGGACGACCAACCTGGACCTCGCCGCCCGCGGCCTCAAGAGCCAGAACGTCGGCGAGATGGCGGCCGCCGTGCTCGGCGCCAACGCGGCGACGCTGCGCGGCGCGGCGGCGCTCGCGGTCGCTGCCGCGTTTCTCGTCTATTGCTTCAAGGATGCCGGATTCCGGGCCAGCACGCGCGACATCGTCGGCGGCCTGGTCGTCGGGCTGAGCGTGGTCGCCGGCTGGTACGTCACCGGCGTTCTCGCCTACGACGAGTTCGAGCCGATCCAGCTGGCCTCGATCACCTTCGTTGCGCCGGTCGGCGAGAGCCTGCAATACCTGATGACCTTCACCGGCGCGACCATCAATTTCGGCGTCGCCGCGGTCGGTGGCGTCATCGCCGGCAGCTTCGCCATGGCGATCGCCACCGGCACCTTCCGCATCGAGAGCTTCGCCAACCGCGGCGACCTGGTGCGCCATCTCGGCGGCGGCGCGCTGCTGGTCGCCGGCGGCGTCACCGCGCTCGGCTGCACCATCGGCCAGGGCATCACCGGCATGTCGACCCTCGCGCTCGGCAGCGTCATCGCCTGGCTGTCGATCATGGCCGGCGGCTATCTGGGCCTGAAATACCTCGAGGAAGGCAGCTTGGGCGGCGCCCTGCGCGCGGTTTTCGCCCGCGGCTGACCGCCTCGCGCAATCGTGATGGCCGGAGGCGGCGCCGGGACTCGCATTCGCCGCCGCGGTGCGGGATGTATCGGGGGGTCGGCGACGAGCGAACGGCAGTAAGCGGATGGACGGTTTCGACGTTTCCTACGTGGCGGCGCTGGGCGCCGGGGTGATCAGTTTTCTCAGCCCCTGCGTGCTGCCGCTGGTGCCGGCCTACCTCTGCTTCGTCGCCGGCACCACGCTCGACCAGATCACCGGTGCCGGCGGCGCGGACCGTGCGCTGCTGCGGCGTGTAGTCGTTGCCGCCGTCGCCTTTGTCCTCGGCTTCTCGACCGTGTTCGTGCTGATGGGCGCCTCGGCGGCGGCCATCAATCGCTTGCTGGTCGAACATCTCGATTTCATCAGCAAGATCGCCGGCGCGGTGATCGTGCTGTTCGGCCTCCATTTCATGGGCGTGTTCCGCCTCGGCTTCCTCAATCGCGAGGCGCGTTTCCACCCCGAAGCGCGGCCGACGACGCCGCTCGGCGCCTACGTGATCGGCCTCGCCTTCGCCTTCGGCTGGACCCCCTGCGTCGGTCCGATCCTGGCCACCATCCTGACCGTCGCCGCGAGCCGCGAGTCGCTCGGCTACGGCGTCTCGCTGCTCGCTACCTACGCGCTCGGGCTGGGGGTGCCGTTCGTGCTCGCGGCGCTGGCGATCGAGCCGTTCATGGCCTTCATGGGCCGGTTCCGTCGCCACCTGCACAAGGTCGAGATCGCGGCCGGCGGACTGCTCGTCGCCACCGGCTTGCTGATTTTCACCAATTCGCTGAGCCAGCTCGGCTTCTACCTGCTCGAGCTCTTCCCGGCGCTCGGCCGCATCGGCTGAGCCGGCGCCTCAGATCGACGGCACGACCAGCGGCTCCGAGCGGTCCTCGGGCCACAGCATCTCGGTCGGCGCCGGCGGCGCAAGGTGCCAGCCGGCATCGCCGGCGAGCGACAGCAGCAGCAGAACCGCCGCCGCGATCGCCGCCATCAGCCACGCCGCGGCAATCTCCCTGGACATGGCGAGCAACCTCCCTCGCTACACGGCTCGCCCCCTCGGAGGATGTCGGCGGCGGGCGGCGGCGAGACAAGCGGCGGGGCGTTCAAACGCCTGTGATCGCCGTCACACGAGCGCGCGAGCGAGCCCTTCGGCCAGATCGAGCAGCATGCCGTCCTGGCCGCGGGCCGCGACCAGCGACAACCCGACCGGGCAGCCCCCGGCCTCGGCCACAGGCAGCGTGACCTGCGGCAGGCGCGCCAAGCCGGCGATGCAGGTCAGGCGCAGCGTGCGGTCGCGGAAATGCTCGAGCGCCGCCTGCGGGCTCCTCTTTAGCGGGGCGATGTCCGGCGCCGTGGGGATGACCAGAACGGCGTTGTCGGCGAGCAGTGCCGCGAGCCGCGCCGTCGCCCGGTCGCGCACGACATCCGCAGCGCGCACCTGGTCGGCTGTGACCTTCGCCGCCATCTCGAAGCGCTCGCGGATGCCGGGGCCGAAGGTGGGCCGGGCCGTCCGGACCCAATCGCCGTGCGCCCGCCAGATTTCCGCCGCCTGCAGCACGCGGAAGGCATTGACCCAATCGTCCTCGGCGCCTTGGTAGATCCCGACCCGCTCCGCCGCGCCGAGGCGGCCGACCGCCGTCGCCAGGGCATCGCGCACCGCGAGCTCGGCGATGGCGAAAGCGTCCTCGCCGAGCAGAAATCGGCCCGGTGCCTGCGCCGGCCACGACCCTAGCAGGACCGCCCCGATGCGGCGTAAGAGGCTGGCGTCGCAAGTGAACCAGCCGCAGGTATCGAAGCTCGGCGCCAATGGCATGCAACAGTCGAGGGAGATGCGGCCGTGGCTCGGCCGGATGCCGAAGGTGCCGCAGAGCGCGGCCGGGATGCGCACCGATCCGCCGGTGTCCGAGCCCAGCGCGAAATCGACCAGCCCGCCGGCCACCGCGGCGACCGATCCCGAGGACGAGCCGCCCGGCACACGCTCCGGGCAGCGGCTGTTGACCGGCGTGCCGTAATGGACGTTCTCGCCGATCAGGCTGTAGGCGAGCTCCTCGGTCAGGGTCTTGCCGACCAGCGTCGCCGCGGCGTCGAGCAGCGCCTGCACCGCGGGCGCGGTGGCCCCGGCCGGGCCATGGCTGCGCAGCCAGTCGGGATTGCCGCAGCAGCAGGTCTCGCCGACGACGTCGTAGATGTCCTTCACCGCCATGGTGAGGCCGGCAAGCGGCCCGCCCGCCGCGCCGCTCACGCGAACGTTGCTGTGGCGGCAGAACGCGCCCAGACGATCCTGCATCCGATCCCCCTCCCCCACGCTTGCCATGCCATAGCGCAGCCGCTGACCGCTCGGCAACCGCGTGCTAAGCATGGCCCATGTGCGGCCGCTACAGCCTGACCACGCCCACCGAGGCGCTGCAGCGCCTGTTCCGCTTCGAAGGCCGGCCGAACCTGGCGCCGCGTTACAACATCGCGCCGACCCAGGACGCGCCGGTGGTGCGGCTGCGGGACGGCGGGCCTGAGCGCGAGCTGGCGATGCTGCGCTGGGGCCTGATCCCGTTCTGGGCCAAGG
>CAYTWJ010000361.1:0-3426 GCA_964442055.1 uncultured Rhodospirillaceae bacterium
GGGCAGGTGGCAGACCGGCGAGCGCGCGGTGCTCGAGCGCTTTCCCGGGCAGGTGACGATCCGCACCATGGGCGAGGGCTTCACCTGGGAGACCCAGGACCGCGCCCGCGACATCCGCGCCGCCCGCGCCGCCTGGGACGAGGCGCAGAAAATGATCGCCGCCTCCCGGGCGACGCCGCCGGCCTACGATCTCGTCGTCCTCGACGAGCTCAACATCGTGCTGCGCTACGACTACCTGCCGCTCGACGAGGTGGTCGCCGCGCTCGCCGCGCGGCCGCCGATGCTGCACGTCATCGTCACCGGCCGCAACGCGCCGCCCGAGCTGGTCGCCGCCGCCGACCTCGTCACCGAGATGACCGAGGTCAAGCACCCCTTCCGGGCCGGGGTCAAGGCGCAGCGGGGGATCGAGTTTTGAGCGCCGCGCTGATGCTGCAGGGCACCGGCTCCGACGTCGGCAAGTCGCTGCTCGTCGCCGGGCTGGCGCGCGCCTACACCCGCCGCGGCCTCGCCGTGCGCCCGTTCAAGGCGCAGAACATGTCGAACAACGCCGCCGTGGCCGCCGGCGGCGGCGAGATCGGCCGCGCCCAGGCGCTGCAGGCGCGCGCCTGCGGCGTCGCGCCGACGGTCGACATGAACCCGGTGCTGCTCAAGCCTGAGGGCGAGGCCGGCGCGCAAGTGGTCGTGCGCGGGCGGATGCGCGGCAGCGCCGGCGCGCGCGACTATCTGGCGCTCAAGCGCGAGCTCCTGCCGGTGGCGCTCGCCAGCTTCCGCCGGCTGGCAGCGGCGGCCGACCTGGTGCTGGTCGAGGGCGCCGGCAGCGCCGCCGAGATCAACCTGCGCGCCGCCGACATCGCCAACATGGGCTTCGCCGAGGCCGCCGACCTGCCGGTGGTGCTGGTCGGCGACATCGACCGCGGCGGCGTCATCGCCCAGATCGTCGGCACCTGGACGCTGCTGCCCGAGGCCGAGCGGGCCCGCCTTGGCGGCTTCATCGTCAACAAGTTCCGCGGCGACCCGGCGCTGTTCGCCGGCGGCATGGCCGAGATCGCGCGGCGCACCGGCCTGCCCGCCCTCGGCCTGGTGCCGTGGCTCGCCGAGGCCGCGCGCCTGCCGGCCGAGGACTCGATGGCCCTGGCCGCGCCGCCGCGCGCCGCCGCCGGCCGCATCATCATCGCGGTGCCGCTGCTCGCCCGCATCGCCAATTTCGACGACTTCGACCCGCTCATGGCCGAGCCCGACGTGCGCCTGGTCTGGATCAGGCCCGGCGAGGCGATTCCCGGCGATGCCGATCTCGTCGTGCTGCCGGGCTCGAAGGCGACGATCGCCGATCTCGCCTTCCTGCGGAAACAAGGCTGGGACATCGACATCCTGGCGCACCGCCGGCGCGGCGGCGCGCTGCTCGGCCTCTGCGCCGGCTTGCAGATGCTCGGCCGCCGCGTGCGCGATCCACTCGGCATCGAGGGCCCGCCGGGCGAGGCCGAGGGCCTGGGCCTGCTCGACGTCGAGACCGAGCTCACCGACCGCAAGCGCCTGGCCGAGGCGCACGGCCGCGCCGTTGCGAACGGCGCGCCGGTGCGCGGCTACGAGATGCATGTCGGGCGCACCTTCGGCTTCGACTGCGCGCGGCCGATGCTCGTCCTCGACGCAGGGCCGGACGGCGCCGTCAGCGCCGACGGCCGCGTGATGGGCTGCCACCTGCACGGCCTCTTCGCCGCCGACGGCTTCCGCCACGCCTTCCTCGACCGGCTGCGGCCGCGCGCCGACAGCGGGCTCGCCTTCGAGGCCGGCGTCGAGGCGGCGCTGGAGCGGCTCGCCGACCATCTCGAGGTCCATCTCGACCTCGATCGCCTGATTGCGATCGCCCGCGGCGCCGACGCCGCCAACCGGAGACGCGCATGACCGCCCCGCCCGGCGTGATGATCTGCGGCCACGGCAGCCGCGACGACCAGGCGATCGCGGAGTTCGCCGCGCTGGCCCGCGCCATGCGCGCGCGCCTGCCCGAGCGCGCGGTCGAGTGGGGCTTCCTCGAATTCGCCCGGCCGGTGATCCGCGACGGGCTCGACAGGCTGCGTGCCGCCGGCGTGCGCGAGGTGCTCGCCGTGCCCGGCATGCTGTTCGCCGCCGGCCACGCCAAGAACGACATTCCCTCGGTGCTCAACGGCTACGAGGCCGAGCATCCCGGCATGCGCATTCGCTACGGCCGCGAGCTCGGCATCGACCCCCGCCTCCTGCGCGCCGCCGCCGACCGGGTGCGCGAGGCGGTGGTGGCGGCGCCGGGCGAGGTCAGCCGGCACGAGACGCTGCTCGTCGTCGTCGGCCGCGGCTCGTCCGACCCGGACGCCAATTCCAACATCGCCAAGGTGGCGCGCATGCTGTGGGAAGGCATCGGCTTCGGCTGGGCCGAGGCCGCCTATTCCGGCGTCACCTTCCCGCTGGTGGCGCCGACGCTCGAGCACGCGGCGCGGCTCGGCTACCGGCGCATCGTCGTCTTCCCTTACTTCCTCTTCACCGGCGTGCTGGTGCAGCGCATCTACGCCCATACCGACCGCGTCGCCGCGCGCCATCCGCACATCCAGTTCGTCAAGGCGCCCTATCTCAACGACCACCCGCTGGTGCTCGAGACCCTGCTCGCCCGCCTCGACGAGATCGTCGCCGGCAGCGGCAACATGAACTGCCAGATGTGCAAGTACCGCATGCAGGTGCTCGGCTTCGAGGACGAGGTCGGCCTCGCCCAGCGCTCGCACCACCATCACGTCGAGGGCATCGGCACCGCCGGCGACCACGTCCACGATCACGGCCACGCGCACGGTCACGGCCATGCCCACGGGCATCATCATCCCTATCCGCAGGCCGACCATCCGCTTGGCCCGCTGACGCTCAAGGCCGCGGACTGAGCCGATGATCGACTATCTGCGCGATCCCGCCGAAATCTACCGCCGCTCGTTCGCGGCGATCCGCGCCGAGGCCGCGCTCGAGCGCCTGCCGCCCGACATCGCCGCCGTCGCGCTCAGGCTCGTCCATGCCTGCGGCATGACCGACATCGTCGCCGACCTCGCTTTCGATCCCGGCGTCGCCGCCGCGGCGCGCCAGGCGCTCGCCGCCGGCCGGCCGATTCTCGCCGATGCGCGCATGGTCGCCGAAGGCATCCGGCGCCGCGCGCTCACCGCCGGCAACGAGCTCGTCTGCCGCATCGACGACGCGGCGGCCGCCGCCATCGCCGCGCGCGACGGCACCACCCGCGCCGCGGCGGCGGTCGATCTGTGGCGGCCGCAGCTCGACGGCGCGGTCGTCGCCATCGGCAACGCGCCGACCGCGCTCTTCCGCCTGCTCGAACTCATCGATGCCGGCGCCGCCCGGCCGGCGGCGATTTTCGCCTTCCCCGTCGGCTTCGTCGGCGCCGCCGAATCGAAGGCGGCTCTCGCCGCC
>CAYTWJ010000362.1:0-3348 GCA_964442055.1 uncultured Rhodospirillaceae bacterium
GACCAGGTTGAGCGGCGGCACCGGCGCCCCGCCGGCGCGGCCGATGGCATGCAGCGCGCCGCCGAGCGCGATGTAGTTGATGTCGTGGCCGGCCGCCGAAGCCAGCGGCCCATCCTGGCCCCAGCCGGTCATGCGGCCGTAGACCAGCTTCGGATTGCGCGCGAGGCACACCTCGGGGCCGAGCCCGAGGCGCTCCATGACGCCGGGGCGGAAGCCCTCGACCAGCGCGTCCGCCCCGGCGATCAGCCGCAGCGCCGCGGCGACGCCCGCGGGCTTCTTGAGGTCCAGCGCCACCGAGCGGCGGCCGCGGTTGAGCAGGTCGAAGCGCGGATCGCGCGGCAGGCCAAGGCCGCTCTCCGCGGTGCGGTCGATGCGCAGCACCTCGGCGCCGAGGTCGGCCAGCAGCATGGCGCAGAACGGCCCGGGACCGATGCCGGCAACCTCGACCACTTTGACGCCTGCCAGCGGTCCCATGGCGCCCCCTCCCCCATCGAGCCCGCGTGGCAGGCGTGGCTACCTCTTTACCGTCGGGCCCGCCGCGGTCTCGGCCGGGTGCTCCGCCACCGGCCCGCCGGCCTTCTTCCAGGCGCCGAAGCCGCCCTCGATATGGGCGATCTTGGGCAGGCCCATGTCTTGCAGCGTCTTGGCCGCGAGCGCCGAGCGCCAGCCCGCGGCGCAGAACAGGATGAAGGTCTTGTCCTCGCCGAAGACCGGCTTGAAATAGGGGCTTTCGGGATCGACCCAGAATTCGATCATGCCGCGGGTCGCGTGGAAGGCGCCGGGCATGGCGCCCTCGCGCTGCAACTCGCGCGGGTCGCGCAAGTCGACGAAGACGCAGGAAGGATCGCCGTGGCGCGCCTTGGCTTCCTCGACCGTGAGCGTCGTCACCTCGGCCATTGCCTCGGCGACCAGCGCCTTGTAGCCCTTCCGCAGTGCCATCCAGACCTCTTCTAATCGGCAGCCACGGCGCAGTATAACAGAGCCTCGCCGCCGGCAAGGGAGGGTATCGGTCGCGTCATGGAAAACCTCAAGATCAACGCCGAGCGCCTGTGGGCGAGCCTGATGGAGCTGGCCCGCATCGGCGCGACCGAGAAGGGCGGCGTCTGCCGGCTCGCCCTCACCGACCTCGACCGCGAGGCGCGCGATCTCTTCGTCCGCTGGTGCGAAGAGGCCGGCTGCGCGGTCCGCGTCGACCGAATGGGCAACATCTTCGCCCGCCGACCGGGCCGCGACGAGACGCTGGCGCCAGTTATGACCGGCAGCCACATCGACAGCCAGCCCACCGGGGGCAAGTTCGACGGCGCCTATGGCGTGCTGGCCGGGCTCGAGGTGATCCGCACCCTCAACGATTACGGCCACCAGACCGAGGCGCCGGTCGAGGTGGTGGTCTGGACCAACGAGGAAGGCAGCCGCTTCGCCCCGGCCATGGTCGGCTCGGGCGTGTTCGCCGGCGTCTTCGACCTCGCTTACGGCCTCGGCCGCGCCGACACCGAAGGCCGCACCATCGGCGCCGAGCTTGCCCGCATCGGCTATGCCGGCGAGGTGGCGCCGGGTGGGCGCCCGGTGGCGGCCTATTTCGAGGCCCATATCGAGCAGGGCCCGATCCTCGAGGCCGAGGGCAAGACCATCGGCGTGGTCTCCGGCGCCCAGGGCCAGCGCTGGTATGAGATCGTCGTCATCGGCCAGGAAGCCCATGCCGGCCCGACGCCGATGGCGCGTCGGCGCGACGCCCTGGTCGGCGCGGCGCGGATGATCGACGCCGTCAACCGCATCGGCCACACCCACCAGCCCGGCGCCTGCGCCACCGTGGGCATGGTCCAGGTCAGCCCGAACTCGCGCAACGTCATCCCCGGCCGGGTCTTCTTCACCGTCGACTTCCGCCACCCCGACGATGCCAAGCTGGCGGAGATGGACCGCGACCTGCGCGCCGCCTGCGCCGAGATCGCCGCCAAGGCCAATCTGACCGCCGAGGTCGAACAGATTTGGTATTTCCCGCCGACGCCCTTCGACGCCGGCTGCGTCGGCGCCGTGCGTGACGCGGCCCGGCGTTTCGGGTATGCCAGCCGCGACATCGTCAGCGGCGCCGGCCACGACGCGGTCTACATGGCCAAGGTGGCGCCGACCGGCATGATCTTCGTGCCCTGCGCCGACGGCCTCAGCCACAACGAGGCCGAGAGCGCCACCCCGGCCGATCTCGCCGCCGGTTGCAACGTGCTGTTGCACGCCGTCCTCGACCGCGCCCACCCCTCGCAAGCCAGCACGTGAGGCCGGCTCAGCGCCGGTTCGGGTCCGGCGTCAGCAAGAGGTGCGACATCAGGCGGTCGACCGGCGCGTAGTCGTCGGTCATCACCGGCACCGCGGCGGCGGCGATGCGCTCGTCGAGGTCGGCCTGCGGCCAGCGCAGCCAGCGCCGGCCGATCTTGCGGCGGCTTTCGACCCGCGCCGCCGGGTTGGGCTCGGCCGCGCCGAAGGCGACGAAGGTGACGCGGCCGCCGTCGCGCAGCGAATCCTCGTCGAGCCAGACCTCGACGGCGGCGAAATCGAGCTGCATGGTACGCACCAGCGCGAACAGGAAGCGCGGCGCGGCGATGTCCTCGATCACGTTGATGGCGTAGAAGCCGTCCGGCTTGAGGCGCGCCGCGATCTCGCGGTGGAATTCGCGCGTCACCAGATGCGCCGGGATGCTGACGTCGTGGAAGGCGTCGCCGAGAACCACGTCGAACAGCGGCGCCCGCGGCAGTTCCTGCAGCGCGCGGCGCGCGTCGGCGTGGCGGACGTCGAGGCCCGGCTTGAGCGGATCGAACCACATGTGATCGCGCGCCGCCGCCGTGACCGCGGGATCGATCTCGGCGACGATCAGGCGGGCGTCGGCGCGCTCGCTGGCCCAGGCACGCGGCAGGGTGAAGCCGCCGCCGCCGATGAAGAAGGCCGCCGGCGCGGCGCCGTTCGTGCGCCGGCGCATCAGCTCGTCGACGAGATGCAGGTAGGGGCTGTAGAGCAGCGCCGGATCGTCGCGGTCGTTGATGCTGTGGCCGAGATGATCGATCACCATGACCGCGCTCGGCCGCCCCGAATCGGCGCTGAAATCGACGACGCGGATGCAGTAATAGTCGCTCTCGGCCAGGCAGGGGCTGGTCAGTGCGTCGGTCCGCGCCGCCCAAACGCCGGCGCCGGCCAGGGCGACGACGAGCGCGACCGGCGCCGCCGCGTGACGCGCCGCCACGGCGAAGCTCACCGCCAGCGCCGCGTAGAGCGCGGTCACCGCGAGCATGGTGCCGGTGGTGCCGATCCACGAGATGAAGAGGTAGCCGGCGGCCAGCGTGCCAAGAATGCTGCCGGCGGCGCCGA
>CAYTWJ010000363.1:0-3348 GCA_964442055.1 uncultured Rhodospirillaceae bacterium
CGTCGGCGACGCCGCAAGGGGCGATGCCGCGGGCCATCGCCGCGATCCGGTCGCTTTCGTGGACGCTGTGCTCGCGCGCGCCCGGCGCGTCGGTGGCGCCGGCGGCGAACGCCGCCGCCACCGCCAGGATCGGAAATTCGTCGATCATGCGCGGCGCGCGCCCGGGCGGCACGCCGACGCCCTTGAGCGGCCGGTAGCGCACGCTCAGGTCGGCGACCGGCTCGCCGCCCTCTTCGCGCCGGTTGCTGAAGGCCAGCTCGGCGCCCATCTCGATCAAGGTCTCGAACAGGCCGCAGCGCAGGACGTTGACCCCGACCCGCTCGATGGTGACGGCCGAGCCCGGCACGATCGCGGCGGCGACGGCGGCGAACGCCGCCGAGGACGGATCGCCCGGCACCGCGACGTGGCGCGGCTCGAGCTCGGGCTGGCCGTCGAGCGCGATCGCCCGGCTGCCGTCGGGCGCCGTGTCGACGGTCACGCGGGCGCCGAAATAGGCGAGCATCCGCTCGGTGTGGTCGCGCGTCGGCTCGGGCTCGATCACCGTCGTGCGTCCCGGCGCATTCAGCCCGGCGAGCAGCACCGCCGACTTCACCTGGGCCGAGGCGACGGGCAGGCGGTATTCGATCGGCAGCGGCTCGGGAGTGCCGACCACCGCCAGCGGCAGGCGGATGCCCTGGCGGGCGACGAACCTGGCACCGATGCGCTCCAGCGGCTCGGCGACGCGCGCCATCGGCCGGCGGCGCAGCGAGGCGTCGCCGGTGAAAAAGCTGACGATGGGGTGGCTCGCCACCAGGCCCATCAGCAGGCGCGCCCCGGTGCCGGAATTGCCCATGTCGAGCACGTCGTCGGGTTCGCCGAGGCCGCCGACGCCGACGCCGCGGATGCGGTAGACGGCTTGCGGCCCGCCGCCGGTCGTCACCTCGGCGCCAAGCGCGCGCAGCGCCGCGGCCGTGCGCAGCACGTCCTCGCCTTCGAGCAGGCCGCTCACCGTGCTTTCGCCGACCGCGAGCGCGCCAAAGATCAGCGCCCGGTGCGAGATCGACTTGTCGCCGGGCACGCGCGTCGTGCCGGCGAGCGCGCTGACGGGGTGGGAGCGGAGCGGAATCAAAGGCCTCTCGCGGGCGTTGGAGGGGAAAACGGCGCGCCGCGCGGCGCGCCCGAAAATTGCGATTGACAGCGGGCGCTTCTCTACCACAATCGCGCCGCCCTGACCATGGAGGGCGGCGCGGCCCGATTGTTTGCGGCCGCCGGCGGATCAGTCGCAGGAGTTGCTCATGGCCAAACGAGAGTGGGGCACCAAGCGCCGTTGCCAGAGCTGCGGCGCGGCCTTCTACGATCTCGGCAAGCAGCCGATCACTTGCCCCAAATGCGGCGCCGAGTTCCAGCCCGAGACGCTGCTCAAGCCGCGGCGTGCGCGCCCGGAGGAGAAGCCGGCGGCGAAGCCGGTCAAGAAGCCGGTTGTTGTCGAGGAGGAAGTCGTCGCCGAAGAGGGCGCGGCCGAGGAAGAGCTGATCGAGGACGCCTCCGAGCTCGGCGAGGACGAGGACGACATGGCCGAGGTCATCGAGGGCAGCGAGGAGGAAGAGCCCGGCGGTCCCTGAGCGGCCGCCGGCGCCGCGCCGCGCTCGTCGGGGGCCTCGCCGCGGCGGTGTTTTTTCCTTGAATCGGTCCGGGTCCGGTCCTACTTTCCGGCCCTCGATGGCGGCCCTTCCGGGGTGCCGCCGCGACGCCCGAAGGCCAAGCCCGCACGGCACAGCCGAGAGGGACCAGCCCTCAGGGCCAAGCTCGCGGGGCCATAGCTCAGTTGGGAGAGCGCGTGAATGGCATTCACGAGGTCAGGGGTTCGACTCCCCTTGGCTCCACCAGTTTTCCAAGGCCCGGCCGGCAACGGCCGGGCCTTTCGCTTCAAATGATGATGGGCCCAGCCGGCGACGGCCGGGCCTTCACGTTGGCGACGACGCCGAGCTCGCCGCCGCATCCGATCGGCATGCGCGTCGGCGACGAGGCCTCTCGAATCATCGGCGGAAAATCGCCGGCCCGCCGCCCGGGCGCGATCGCGGCCCCGTCGCGGCGCCAGCCTTTTGCAGCCACTTTTACGCTTTCACAAAAAAGTTCTTGCATAAGGGGGGCTTTGGTCCCATATCGCGAAATCACGTGCAATTTTCGCGCGGCTACTTCCCGGTGGAGGGTCTCGTTATGCCGAAGAAGGGCAAAGCCTTGCTCTACGAGGTTCCCGCTCAGGAAGCGGCGGTCGCCGCAGACGAGCATTTTGTCACCAAGGACGGCGTCCGCTTTGCCGGCCAGCACCTGATCATCGATCTCTGGGGCGGCAAGAATCTGGACAACCTGAAGCTGGTCGAGCAGACGCTGATCGAGGCCGTGGCCGAGGTCGGCGCCACGCTGCTCAACATCGACCTCCATCACTTCTCGCCCAACGGCGGCATTTCGGGCGTGGCGGTGCTGGCCGAGAGCCACATGAGCATCCACACCTGGCCCGAGAAGGGCTATGCCGCGCTCGACGTCTTCGTCTGCGGCGACTGCCGGCCGTTCAAGGCCATCCCGGTGCTGCGCCGCGCCTTCCTGCCCGAGAACATCCAGGTCGCCGAGATGAAGCGGGGCCTGATCCCGTGAGCTGGTTCCAGGAAACCCTGTTCGAGGGCTTCCGCCAGTCCCACGAGATCGTCCGGCCGCTCTACGACGGGCGCAGCCGCTACCAGCGGGTGAAGATCTTCGAGAGCGCCCGCTACGGCCGCGTGCTGGTGCTCGACGGGGTGGTGCAGACCACCGAGCGCGACGAGTTCATCTACCACGAGATGCTGACGCATCTGCCGATCCTGGCCCACGGCCGGGTGCGCGACGTGCTGATCATCGGCGGCGGCGACGGCGGCATCCTCGAGGAGGTGCTCAAGCACAAGGGCGTGCGCCGCGCCACCATGGTCGAGATCGACGACCTGGTGGTGAAGGTGTCCCAGCGCTATCTCAAGTCGATCTGCGGCCGCGCCTTCGCCGACCCGCGCACCAACCTGGTGATCGGCGACGGCGCGCGCTGGGTCAAGGAAACCGCCGAGCGCTACGACCTCATCGTCATCGACCGCCCCGACCCGGTCGGCCCGGCCGAGGTGCTGTTCTCGGGCGGCTTCTACGACGACTGCCGGCGCGTGCTGAAGAAGGGCGGCATCGTCGTCGCCCAGAACGGCGTGCCGATCATGCAGCCCGACGAGCTCACCGGCACGCACCGGCTGTTCCGCCGCCTGTTCCGCCACCACGGCTTCTACCTCGCCGCGGTGCCGACCTACATCTGCGGCTTCATGGCGCTCGCCTGGGCCTCCGAGGCCGACATCGCCCAGG
>CAYTWJ010000364.1:0-3286 GCA_964442055.1 uncultured Rhodospirillaceae bacterium
GAAGGTGGCGATGGCGGTGGTGATCATCTTCTTCCCGGTCACCGCCGCCTTCCTCGACGGCCTCCGCCGCACCGAACCGGGCTGGCTCGATCTCGCCCGCACGATGACCTTCGGCCGACCGGGCGCCGAGCGCGCGATCCTCTGGCACGTCCGCCTGCCCGCCGCGCTGCCGGCACTGGCCAGCGGATTGCGCGTCGCCGCCGCGGTGGCGCCGATCGGCGCGGTGGTCGGCGAGTGGGTCGGCTCGGGCGCCGGCCTCGGCTATCTCATGCTGCATGCCAACGCGCGCATGCAGATCGACCTCTTGTTCGCCGCGCTGCTGGTGCTCTGCCTGATCGGCGCGGCGCTTTATTTCGGCATCGACGCCGCGCTGCGTCGCGCCCTGCCCTGGCAAGCCGAGAGTTTACCCACCGAAGACGCGTAACCAAGGAGACCGGAGTATGAAATTCGTCGTTTTCGTCTTTGCCGCAGCCATTGCCCTGCTCGCCGCCGCGCCGACGCGCGCCGCCGACAAGCTGACCGTGCTGCTCGACTGGTTCGTCAATCCCGACCATGCGCCCTTGGTCGTCGCCAAGGAGAAGGGCCTCTTCGCCGCGCGCGGCCTCGACGTCGAGCTGGTGGCGCCGGCCGATCCCAACGATCCGCCCAAGCTGGTCGCCGCCAGCAAGGCCGAGGTGGCGATCTCGTATCAGCCGCAGCTCCACATCCAGGTCGCCGAGGGCCTGCCGCTACGCCGCTTCGGCACCCTGGTGGCGACGCCACTCAACAGCCTGGTGGTGCTCGCCGACGGGCCGGTCAAGAGCCTCGCCGACCTGAAGGGGCGCAAGATCGGCTATTCCGTCGGCGGCTTCGAGGACGCGCTGCTCAAGGCGATGCTGGCGACCGTCGGCCTCAAGCTCGGCGACGTGACCCTGGTCAACGTCAACTTCGCGCTGACGCCCGCCATGGTGTCGGGTCAGGTCGACGGCGTGATCGGCGCCTTCCGCAACTTCGAGCTCAACCAGCTCGATCTCGCCAAGCGCCCCGGCCGCGCCTTTTATCCCGAGGAGCACGGCGTGCCGGCCTACGACGAGCTGATCCTGGTCGCTCACACCGCGCGGCTGCAGGACAGCCGGCTGCCGCGGCTGCTCGACGCGATAGAGGCCGCGGTCGCCTTCCTGCATAACCATCCGGAAGAGAGCTGGCAGCTCTTCGTCAAGGGACGCAAGGAACTCGACGACGAGCTCAACCGCCGCGCCTGGCGCGACACGCTGCCGCGCTTCGCACACGCGCCGGCGGCGCTGGACAGCCGCCGCTATGCGCGCTTCGCCGCCTTCCTCAAGGAACAGGGCTTGATCCCGACGGCGCGGCCGGTCGCCGACTATGCCGTCGAGCTGCGCTGACGAAGAGGGCGCCGCGTGGCCGCCCGGTCAGTCGAGCTGGATCTCTGCGACCTGGGGCCCCTTCGGCCCCTGGCCGACGCGGATGCGCACGGTCTGGCCGGGCTGCAACTCGGCGATCCCTTCGCGGCGCAGCACTTCCATGTGGACGAAGATGTCCTGCTGTCCGTCGCCGCGCGACACAAAGCCGTAGCCCTTGACCGGGTTGAACCACTTGACCGTCGCGGCCATGAAGTCGCCTTCGGCGACCACGGCTGGAAAGCGGCCGGCGACCCCGCTGGCCGCGCGCGGCGCGCGCTGCGGCGGCGGCCGGCGCGGCACAACGCGCGATGCCGTCGACGCATCGACCTGCAGCACGCGCACCGCCTGCATGCCCTTCGGCCGATGGGCGACCTCGCACACGATCGAGGCGCCCTCGTCGACGCTGTCATAGCCCGCTTGGCGCAGGCAGGACAGATGAAGGAAGACGTCCCCCGAACCGTCACTCGGACTGATGAAGCCGAAGCCCTTGACCGCGTTGAACCACTTGATCGTCCCGGAAACCGTCGTCGTGTTGTCGTCGGGGCCCAGGTCGTCCCCCTCGTGCGTCGTCATCGCGTCACTCGTAGCACCACTACCCCAAATTGAAGGCTACCACCTTTCGCGCGGTGCGACAAAGCCAAACAATCGCTCGCCGTAACAACGCCAAGACCCTCGGGGCGTGCACTCAGGACGGCTGCGGGTCGAGACGGCGCTTCGGCTTCCAGCGCGTCACCAGCCGGCCGTCGGCGGTGAAGCGCAATTCGTCGCCGGCCGTCTTCTCTTCGCGTTGCAGCATTTTCCCGGATGCGGCGCCGGCTGCTGCGGTTCGAGCCCGCAGGGCGCCGGTGGCCTCGCGCGGGCTCGTGGCGAAGTCGATCTCGGCGCCGGCGCCGTAGGCGAGAGCCCGTCGCCAGGTCTCGTCGCCCGCGATCAGCCGGCGCAGCGCCGTTTCGGGCAACGCCCCGAAGCCACGCCAGAACTGTTCGAGGTAGCGCCGCGCATCTTCGGCAAGCTCGGGCGCCCAAGGCTCGGCGAGGCCGGCCGTGAGCGTGCGCGCCACCGTCGGCTCGATTGGCCCGTCGGTGGCGGCGACAAAGCAGGCCGGCATCAGCTTGTGCCCGTTGTTTGCGGCTGCAAAGCGCGCCTGCGCGAGGTAGAGCAGCCAGCGCAAGCGCTCGGCGCTGGGCGGCTTGCCGTCGGCGGCGCCGCGCTCGAGCAGCCAGAGCGCGACGTCGAGGCTCGTCGGGGCCGCGGGAATCATCGGCGCTGCCGGGGACGCCAGGACATGGCTCCGGTCTAATGCCCATCCCTTAACAGGCGGTGAAGCCCGCGCCCGGCCATCTTGCCGGTTCACTTTCGTCAACCTATGGTGCTGGCGATATTTGTCGACGACGCGGAGACTTGCGCGATGGAGATGACCGGCGAACAGCGCATCCCGGCGCCGCGCCCAGCCGTTTGGGCCGCGCTGAACGATCCGGAGGTATTGCGCCAATGCATCCCCGGCTGCGAGGAGATCGAAAAGACCTCGGACACCGAGTTCCAGGCCAAGGTCACCGCCAAGGTCGGCCCGGTCAAGGCGACGTTCAGAGGCAAGGTGACGCTCTCCGACATCGACCCAGCCAACGGATATACGATCACCGGCGAGGGTCAGGGCGGCCCGGCCGGCTTCGGCAAGGGCGGCGCCAAGGTACGTCTCGCCGACGATGGCAGCGGAACGCTGCTCACCTATACGGCATCGGCGCAGGTCGGCGGCAAGCTGGCCCAGATCGGATCGCGCCTGGTCGACGCGGCGGTGCGCAAGATGGCCGACGATTTCTTCACCCAGTTCAACGAGGTTGTCGCCGCCCAGGCCGCGCCGGTGCTGCCGGTTGCCGCGCCGGCGGCGC
>CAYTWJ010000365.1:0-3279 GCA_964442055.1 uncultured Rhodospirillaceae bacterium
GGCCTGTCGTGGCAGGCGCTGCGCCCGCTGCGGCGCCAGATGCAGATCGTCTTCCAGGACCCCTTCAGCAGCCTGAGCCCGCGCCTGTCGATCCTGCAGATCGTCGAGGAAGGCTTGCAAGTCCACGGCATTGGCGACGGCGACGACGGGCGCCGGCGGCTGGTCGCCGAGGCGCTGAGCGAGGTCGGCATCGACCCGGAGACGATGGACCGCTACCCGCACGAATTCTCGGGCGGCCAGCGCCAGCGCATCGCCATTGCCCGGGCCATGGTGCTCAAGCCCCGCTTCGTCGTGCTCGACGAGCCGACCTCGGCCCTCGACATGAGCGTGCAGGCGCAGATCGTCGACCTGCTGCGCGACCTGCAGGCCCGCCACCGCCTGACCTATCTCTTCATCAGCCACGACCTCAAGGTGGTGCGGGCGCTGGCCGACGAGCTGATCGTGCTCAAGGAGGGCAAGGTGGTCGAAGCGGGACCGGCGACGGGCATCTTCGAGGCGCCGCGAACCGCCTATACCCGGGCTTTGATGGCGGCGGCCTTTGCCCTCGAGGCGGCGGAGACCGCCGCGGTCCGCACTTGACGGCCATTCACCGTGCCTTTACCGCTTTTCGACATAATTTCGCCGCGCGGGTTTGTGAACCTGGCGCTGGATTTCAGCCATCGGCAGGAGGTGGCGCGATGACTTCCCGCTTGTTTGCGACGATTCGTATCGCCGTTATGGGCGCCGCATTCGCCGGCTTCGCTCTGGCGGCGCTGCCTTCGGATGATGCGTTGGCACAGCCGCGCGGCCGTGGCAACGACGTCGAGCGCGGCCGCGGCGACTTCAACCGCGACCGTCCCTCGTCGGTCGAGGCGGCGATCTTTACCGAGCTGGAGCGTCGCCTGATCGGCGACTACTACCGGCGCTACCCCCACCAGGGCGGCCCCGCCGGCAAGGGCCTGCCGCCCGGCATCCGCAAGAACCTGGCACGCGGCAAACCGCTGCCGCCCGGCATCGCCAAGCAGTTTCTGCCCGGCGAGCTCGAGCGCCAATTGCCCTATCGCAGCAACTACCAGCGCCTGGTCGTCGGCGACGACATCTACCTGGTGCAGCAGGCGACCGGCCTGATTCTCGACATCATCGAAGGCGCCTTGCGACCACGACGCCGCTAAGGGCCTAGCCGGCGGTTCCACGGGCGGCCGACTTCGCCTAGTCTGCCGCCCGTCATGACCCTGCTCTACGTCTCGAACATCCACGATCGCGACCTCTGGCTGGCGGCTCTCAAGGAGGCCGGCCCCGAAATCGAGGTCCGCTGCTGGCCCGATATCGGCCGCGCCGAGGACATCCGCTTCGCGCTGGTCTGGGCGCCGCCGCCGGGGCTGCTCGCCAGCCTGCCCAACCTCCTCGCCGCGTCCTCGTTCGGCGCCGGCGTCGAGCACATCCTCGATGATCCGACGGTGCCGCCGGAGCTGCCGATCGCGCGCGTCGTCGACGAGCGCCTGACCGGCGCGATGACCGAGTACGTGCTGCTGCACGTGCTGCGCCATCACCGCAAGCTCGAGCTGATCCAAGCCAACCAGCGGGCGCGCCGCTGGCAGTGGTTCCCGTCGGCCGACACGCCGCGAACCACGGTCGGGGTGATGGGATTGGGCGCACTGGGTGCAACGGCGGCGGTGGCGCTGGCCCGGCTCGGTTTCCGGGTCGTCGGCTGGAGCCGCGCGCCGAAGGACATCCACGGCGTGGAATGCCTGTGCGGGGAAGACCAACGCGACGAGTTTCTCGCGCGCTGCCAGATCCTGGTTTGCCTGCTGCCGCTCACCCCGGCGACCCGCGGCATTCTCGACCGCCACACGCTGGCCAGGCTGCCGCGCGGCGCGGTCGTGATCAATGCCGGGCGCGGCGGACATCTGGTCGAGCCCGACCTTCTGGCGGCGCTCGAGAGCGGCCACATCGCCGCCGCCACCCTCGACGTCTTCGCCGAGGAGCCGCTGCCGCCGGACCACCCGTTCTGGAGCCACCCGAAGGTCCTCGTGACGCCGCATAACGCGGCCGACTCGGTGCCGCGTTCGGTCGTTCCCCAGGTGGTCGACAACTACCGGCGCGCGCTGGCCGGGCAGAAGCCGCGCAACCTGGTCGACCGGCGCCTCGGCTATTGACCGGCGGCGTCGCGCGCCGCGCGGCCCACGATCTCGGCGAAATCGGCGAGGAACACCGAGCCCTTGACCGTGCGCTGCACCAGAATGCTGCGCCGGTCGGCCTCGTCCGGCTTGCGGCGCGCCAGTGCCAACCGCTCGAGCACATCGAGCGCGCGGCTGACCGCCGGCTTGGAGACGCGCAGGCCGGCGGCGAGGCCGCGCACCGTATGGGGCGGCGGCGTCATGTAGACTGTCAGCAAGATCGCCATCTGCCGGACCGTTAGATCGGGCCCGCCGCGGCGCAGCGACTCGGCGAGCGCGCCCTGCCAGAAGCGCAAGGCCTGTTGCTGGCCGAGGCGCCCGTTCATCGCCGGTTCAGGCGCCGTAGCGCTCGGCAAGCAGGGCGTAGAGCGCGCGCAACGCGCTCGCCTCGCCGCCGACCGGCCGGCCCGGCCGCGCCTTGGCGTTCCAGGCATAGAGGTCGAGATGGGCCCAGCCGGTCGTCCGGCCGACAAATTCCTTGAGAAAGAGCGCGGCGGTGATCGACCCGGCGAAGGTCCCCTCGCCGGCGTTGTTGATGTCGGCGACCTTGCTGTCGAGCATCTGCCGGTAGCCGCTGTGCAGCGGCAGGCGCCAGAGCGGATCGCCGACCGCTTTGCCCAGCCGCAGGAGGTCATCGGCCAGCTTGTCGTCGTCGCTGTAAAGGGCCGGCAGATCGGGGCCTAGGGCGACGCGGGCCGCGCCGGTCAGCGTGGCACAGTCGATCAGGAGGTCGGGATGGTCATTGTCCGCCTCGGTCAGGGCGTCGGCGAGGATCAGGCGGCCCTCGGCGTCGGTGTTGCCGATCTCGACCGTCGTGCCCTTGCGCGAGCGGATGACGTCGCCCGGCCGGAAGGCGCTGCCCGAGACGGCGTTCTCCACCGCCGGGATGAGCACGCGCAGGCGCAGGCGCAAGCCGGCCTGCATGATCATCTGGGCGAGGCCGAGGACGATGGCGGCGCCTCCCATGTCCTTTTTCATCAGCGCCATGTTGGCCGAGGTCTTGATATCGAGGCCGCCGGAATCGAAGCAGACGCCCTTGCCGACCAGCGTCACCTTCGGCGCCGCCGCCGGCCCCCAGGCGATGTCGGCCAGATGCGGCGGCCGGGCGCTCGCCCGGCCGACC
>CAYTWJ010000366.1:0-3258 GCA_964442055.1 uncultured Rhodospirillaceae bacterium
CCGTCGGGCCGGCTCGCCGTCGACGGCGGCGAGCTGGTCGAGCCGCAGGGCGTGCTGCTGCAGACGCGCCGGCGGCTCATGCATAATGGCGCCGCATTGGTGACGCTCGTCCTCGACCCCAGGGGCATGCTGTTGGCGCCGCCCAAGGTGGCGCTGCGCGGCGTCGCGGCGGGCGAAACCGACGGCCTGGCCGAGGACGCCGAGGCGGCGATCACGGCGCTGCTCGACCGTCTGCCCGGCCGGGTGCTGCGCGACGACGAGGCGCTCGCCGACGCGGTGCGCCAAGCGGTGCGGCGGGCGGTCCGGGCGGTCGTCGAGCGCCGCCCGGTGATCGAGGTTCATACCATCCGTCTGCCGCCGGGCGAGGGCGCCGCGGCGCGGGCCGGCACGGAGACAGTGGCATGATCGGTCGGCTCAATCACATCGCCATCGCGGTGCCGGATCTGGCGGCGGCGGCCGCCGTCTACCGCGACGTGCTGGGGGCCAAGGTGTCGGCGCCGGTGCCGCAGCCCGACCACGGCGTCACCGTGATCTTCGTCGAGCTGCCCAACACCAAGATCGAGCTCCTGCATCCGCTGGGCGAGAACTCGCCGATCGCCGCCTTTCTCGCGCGCAACGCCGCCGGCGGCATGCACCATGTCTGCTACGAGGTGGCCGACATCATCGCCGCGCGCGACCGGCTCAAGGCGCAGGGCGCCCGCGTCCTCGGCGACGGCGAGCCGAAAATCGGTGCGCACGGCAAGCCGGTGCTGTTCCTGCACCCCAAGGACTTCTGCGGCACCCTGGTCGAGCTCGAGCAGGTCTAGCGGCCATGAACTGGTTCACCGGCTTCGTCGCCTTCGTCGTCATCTGGTGGGTGGTGCTGTTCACGGTGCTGCCCTTCGGCGTGCGCACCCCCGACGAAGCGCAGGTCGAGCCCGAGCCCGGCCAGGCGCGGTCGGCCCCGGTCCGCCCGCGGATCGCCGTCAAGTTCCTGGTGACGACGCTGATCGCCGGCGTCCTGTGGGCGGGCTTCTACTACGTTGCCACAACCGATCTGCTGGATTTCCGAGCCTTCTTGCGCCGCTGAGAAGGCGGTACGGGCCGTGGCTCGGGTCAGCCATGCAGCAGAACTGTATCACTGTTGCCAATTGGCAACGGAAGGCGAAAAAAAGAGCAAGAGCCACAAAGGCTCTTGCTCTGCTGCGCTGCAAAATTCAGAATTGTTATCGCGTGAGCTGTTTAGCGTTCAGCTTGCGCACGCCTGATGGCGTTTCCTCCCTAGACTCGGGCCGCGCTGGCAACGCTGTCGCCGCGGCTCTTTTTTTGACCCGCGTGGTTATAACCCAAGCGGGTGGCGTCGTCATCCGGATTCTTGCTCCGAATGGCGGCTAAATCGCTTGATTTCGCCACCAGGGTTGTTCCATCGCGGGGCCGAACTTCAGGTAACGGCGATCTTGACCGCGAAGGCGATGGCGATGATCCAGACCGCGGCGCTCGTATCGGCGGCGCGGCCGGCCAGCAGCTTCAGCACCGCGTAGGCGATGAAGCCCAGCCCGATGCCGTGGGCCACCGAGAAGGTGAGCGGCATGGTGATGGCGACGACCAGCGCCGGCGCGTATTCGGTGAGATCGTCCCAGTCGATCTCGCGCAGCGAGCGCGCCATCAGGATGGCGACGAAGAAGAGCGCCGGCGCGGTGGCGTAGCCGGGGATGGTGCCGGCGAGCGGCGCGAAGAACAGCGCGAGCAGGAACAGCACGGCGACGACCACGGCGGTCAGCCCGGTGCGCCCGCCGGCATCGACGCCGGCGGCGCTTTCGATGTAGCTCGTCGTGGTCGAGGTGCCGAGTGCGGCGCCGACCATCGTCGCCGTCGAATCGGCGACCAGCGCCTGGCGCAGCCGCGGCAGCTTGCCTTCCGGGTCGAGCAGGCCGCCGCGATGGGCGACGCCGACCAGCGTGCCGGCGGTGTCGAAAAGGTCGACGAACAAGAAGGCGAACACGATGCTGACCAGGCCGATCGACAGCGCGCCGGCCACGTCCATCTGCAGGAGCGTGGGGGCGAGCGAAGGCGGCATCGCGACCACGCCCTTGAATTCGGCCAGCCCGAAGACCAGGCCGAGGCCGGTGACGGCAAGGATGCCGATGATCACCGCGCCGGTGACGCCGCGGTGGTGCAGGGCGGCGATGATGAAGAAGCCGAGCACGGCGAGCAGCGTCGTCGGCGCGGTCAGGTCGCCGAGCGTGACCAGCGTCGCCGGGTGCCCGGCGATTATGCCGCTGCTCTTCAGCGCAATCATCGCCAGGAAGAGGCCGATGCCGGCGGCGATGGCGAGCCTGAGCGACATCGGGATGGCGTTGATGACCCATTCGCGCACGCGGAAGATGCTGATCAGCAGGAACAGCACGCCCGAGATGAAGACCGCGCCCAGCGCCACCTGCCATGAATAGCCCATGGCGCCGACGACGCCGAAGGCGAAGTAGGCGTTGAGTCCCATTCCGGGCGCCAGCGCCACCGGGTAGTTGGCGTAGAGCCCCATGATCGCCGTGCTGATCGCCGCCGCCAGGCAGGTGGCCACGAAGACGGCGCCGAAATCCATCCCCGCCTTGGACAGGATGTCCGGGTTGACGAAAATGATGTAGGCCATGGTCAGGAAAGTGGTGACGCCGGCCAGGAGCTCGGTGCGCACGGTGGTGCCGTTCTGCGACAGCTTGAAGTACTGTTCGAGCATGCGGATTCCCCCTCGCGCAAGCGACCAGGCACTCTGCGGCACCGCCGTGACGGCGGCAAGAGTTCGGCCGCCCGGCGGCCGGCCGCTGGCCTTCTGGCTGGCGGCCGGGCTGGCGGTGCTGCTGGCAGCTGGCGGCGGCCATGCCGCCGGGCAGGAGGTCACCGTCATCGTCGACGAATCGGACTGCCGCTGGCTGGTCGCGCACCGCCCCGATGCCGGCGTCGCCTACCGGCCGGGGGTCGACGCCGAGGGCCGGCCGGTCGCCCCGGCCGATCTGCCGGGCAGCCCGGGCGCGACGTTGCCGCGCGAGGTGCGCATCGCGCTCAGCCTGCGCCTCGGCGATCTGCTCGGCGCCCGCATCCCGCCGCTTCTCGGCAAGTCCGAGGCCTATGTCGGCACGGTCACGGTCGATACCGCCAGCGGCCAGGCCTATCTCGACGGCCAGGAACTGCCCGATCCGGCGGCGAACGCCATTGCCCGCGTCTGCGCCGAGCGGCTGAGAGACCGTTTGGGAATTCCGATGGGCCTGCGCTGCCGCCGATTTTGGC
>CAYTWJ010000367.1:0-3256 GCA_964442055.1 uncultured Rhodospirillaceae bacterium
TCGCGCGGCCGGCGCCTTTGCGACGCTGCGCGGTCCGCTGGGGCTCTTGCTGCGACTGGCCCTGCTCATGGTGCTCGGGCCGCGCGTGAACGCGCTCGCGCCGTCCCGCTGGCAGCGGGCGGCCGTCGCGACCGAGCAGGGCTTCTGGTACCGGCTCTCGCGGGGGGTGATGCGCCGGCCGCTCGCCTTCGCGCTCGCCACCTCCGCCCTGCTCATCGTCATGGGGCTGCCGTTCCTGCGCATCGACTTCACCGGCATCGACGCGCCCTACGAACCGCCGGAAGCCCCCGAGCTGGTGATCGACACCGTCGCCTGCGATGTCGAGGAATCGCTCGGCCAGCTCGTCGGCTACGCGCAGCGCAGCTTCAGTCTCGGCCGCTGAAGAGGCCGATGCCGGCGATGCCGGCCGCGCCGGCGGCAATGAGCCGGCGCCGCGCCCGCGCCGTGATGCCGCCAAGCGCGATCACCGGCAGCGGCGCGCGGCGCGCCAGCGCGGCGAAGCGCAAGATCCCGAGCGCCGGCGCGCCGGGATGGCTCGCGGTGGCGAAGACCGGCGAAAGCAGCGCCGCGTCGGCGCCGGCCCGTGCCGCCCGCACGAGCGCCGGCCGGGAATGCGCGGCAGCCGTAATGAGCCAGCGCGGCCGGCGTTGCCGCAGGCCGCGCGCCCGCGCCGCCAGGCGTTCGGGCAGGTGCACGCCATCGGCGCGCCAGCGGGCGGCCAGCCCGGCGTCACCGGCGACCAGCAGGACGAGCCGCCGCGCGCGGCAGAGCCGCGCCACCCGCGCCCCCGTGGCGGCGCGCTCGCGGTCTCCGTAATGGCGGAAGATCACGCCCGCGCCGCGTGGCAGGCGCGCGATTGCCGGCAGCGGATCGGGCAGCCGCCGCTCGTCGGTGACCAGGAACAGACAAGGAAGCCGGCACTCGGCCCGGTTTGCCCGAACCGGATTCCGTTTTAGAGTGCGCGCGCCCGCCATCGCGCCACCCTGCCATGAGCCCCAACGCGCCGCCAGCCGCCGTCGACATCGCCGCCAACCTGGCCGAGGTGCGTGCGCGCATCGCCGCCGCGGCCAAGGCGGCCGGGCGCGATCCGGCGGCGGTCACGCTGGTCGCCGTCGCCAAGACCCACCCCGCGCAAGCGGTGCGGGCGGCGATCGCCGCCGGCCAGCGCGTCTTCGGCGAGAACCGCGTGCAGGAGGCCGAGGCCAAGTACCCGGCGCTGCGCGCCGCCTGCCCCGACCTGCGGTTGCACCTGATCGGGCCGCTGCAAACCAACAAGGCGCGTGCGGCGGTCGCCGCCTTCGACGTGATCGAGACCGTCGACCGGCCGAAGCTCGCGCGCGTGCTGGCCGAGGAGATGGTTAGGGCCGGCCGCCGCCTGCCCTGCTTCGTGCAGGTCAATACCGGCGAGGAGCCGCAGAAGGCCGGCGTCATACCGGCCGAGGCCGACGCCTTCATCCGCCAGTGCCGCGATGAGTTGCGTCTCGACATCGTCGGGGTGATGTGCATCCCGCCGCTCGAGGAGGAGCCGGCGCCGCATTTCGCGCTGCTCAGGAAGATCGCCGACCGCAACGGGCTCGCCGGCGTCAGCATGGGCATGAGCCACGACTACGAGATCGCCATCCAGTTCGGCGCCACGCACGTGCGCGTCGGCACCGCCATCTTCGGCCCGCGCGAATGAAGCTAGCCGGCGACGCGAAGCCGCGTCGTCGTGTCGCAGCGGGCGAGGATGTCGAGCAGGTCGTCGAGCGCCAGCGCGACGCAGCCCTCGGTCGGGCCCCAGTCGGGCCGCGCCAGGTGGAGGAAGATGGCACTGCCCCGGCCGGGCGCCGGCGGGTCGTCGTTGTGGCCGGGCACGACGATCAGGTCATAGAGGTGATCGTCGCGCCACAGCCGTTCGTGGCGCGCCGGATGGGGCAGCCGGACCGGCCGGTTGTAGGCGGCATCGGCGGGGTCATCGCACCAGCCGTCGTCGGGCCGGATCGGCGTGATCGGCAACGCGGTCGCGGGCGCGCGCAGCCGGTCGGCCCGCCACAGCGCGCGGCGCAGCGGGAAGCTGCCCGCCGGCGTCGCGCCGTCGCCCTCGCGCTTGTCGGCGCGGATGCCGCCGCGCCCGAGCACGCAACGACAGGTCTTGTCGCCGAAAACGAGCTTGCGGTCGGCGGTGACGACGATGTCCATGGCGGAAATCTAGCGGCAAGCGGGCGGAGCCGCAGCGGCCACGCGCTTCAGCGGCTGAGATCGACCTGGCGGCCGTAAGGCTCGGGGTCGGCCGCGCGGCGATAGGCGGCGCTGGCGAGGCCGGCCTGGGCGAGAAGGATCGGGCGCTCGGGGGCGGGTCCGCCCTCGCCGGCCAAGGCGGCGATCACGTGGCCGCCGATGTCCTTGCCGGTCTCGCCCTCGATGATGGTGTTGAGCGCGGCGCTGACGAAGCCGAAGACGCCGCCGAACAGCGCGCCGCCGAGCAGGCGCGGCGCCGCGGCGATGGTCTCGCCGGTCACCGCCCGGTAGATCGACGAAACGATCGGCAGGTGCTGCAGCGGGTTGATGATGTCGAGCAGGCTGGCGAAGCTGAAACCCTTGTCGCCGAAAAGCGCCGTCTCGGCGCCCGGCGTGTCGCTGCCCTTGGCGGGAATCGGGAACGACGGCGCCGGGTCGGTGCCGACGATGTCGCGCGGCAGGGGGTCGATGCCGATCAGCATGGGATCGGCGAAGCAAGCCCCAGGCCAAGCGGAAATCTTGAGAAGTCAATGGCTTGTGATCGCCCCGCCCGCCTCCGGTCCGGCAGATTTTGCCGCCCTGGCTCAGAGATAGTGGCCCGAGCGCCGGCGCTTGGTGGCGAGATAGGCCTCGTTGTGGTTGCTCGCCGGGAAGGCGTGGCCGACGCGCTCGACCACCTCGATGCCGAGCCGGCCCAGCGCGGCGACCTTGTCGGGGTTGTTGGTGAGGAGCCGCACGCGCGCGTAGCCGAGCTCGCGCAGCATCTCGGCCGCCGCCTCGAACAGCCGCTCGTCGGCCTCGAAGCCGAGCCGCTCGTTGGCCTCGACGGTGTCGAAGCCCTCGTCCTGGAGGCGGTAGGCGCGCAGCTTGTTGATCAGCCCGATGCCGCGCCCTTCCTGGGCGAGGTAAAGGAGCACGCCGCCGCCGCGTTCGGCCATCAGGGCGAGCGCGCCGCGCAGCTGCTGGCCGCAATCGCAGCGCAGGCTGCCCAGGAGGTCGCCGGTGAAGCATTCCGAATGCAGCCGCGCCAGCACCGGCT